>PKYA01000056.1 GCA_003133545.1 Acidimicrobiaceae bacterium
GAGAACAAGTACATCGTGCACTTCCCCGAGACCCGCGAGATCGTCTCGTACGGCTCGGGCTACGGCGGGAACGCCCTGCTCGGCAAGAAGTGCTTCGCACTGCGCATCGCGTCGGTGATGGCCCGCGACAACGGGTGGATGGCCGAGCACATGTTGATCTTGAAGCTCACGTCCCCCGAGGGCGAGACCCGTTACGTCTCCGGCGCCTTCCCCTCCGCCTGCGGCAAGACCAACCTCGCCATGCTCATCCCGTCTCTCGAAGGGTGGAAGGTCGAGACGGTCGGTGACGACATCTGCTGGATGAAGTTCGGCGCCGACGGCCGCCTCTATGCCATCAACCCCGAAGCGGGCTTCTTCGGTGTGGCCCCGGGCACCAACGCCCACACGAACCCGAACGCCATGCTCACCCTGGACGGCAATTGCATCTTCACGAACACCGCGCTCACCGACGACGGCGACGTGTGGTGGGAGGGCATGACCGACGAGCCGCCGGCACACCTCATCGACTGGAAGGGGCAGGACTGGACGCCGGCGTCGTCCACCCCCGCCGCGCACCCCAACGCCCGCTTCACCACGCCGGCCAGCCAGGACCCGGCCATCGCCCCCGAGTGGGAGGACCCGGGCGGGGTGCCGATCTCGGCCATTTTGCTGGGTGGCCGCCGCGCCTCGGTCGTGCCGCTCGTCTTCCAGTCCTACAACTGGGACCACGGGGTGTTCCTCGGCTCCATCATGGCGTCGGAGACCACCGCGGCCGCCGCCGGGGCGGTCGGCAACCTGCGTCGCGATCCCTTCGCCATGTTGCCGTTCTGCGGCTACAACATGGCCGACTACTTCGCGCACTGGCTGGACATCGGCGCCAGCGCGCCGGACCAGGAGCTCCTGCCCAAGATCTTCTACGTCAACTGGTTCCGCAAGAACGCCGAGGGCAAGTGGCTGTGGCCGGGCTACGGCGACAACTCCCGCGTGCTCGAGTGGGTCTTCAACCGGGTGGTGGGCAAGGCCGACGCCATCGACACGCCGATCGGTTGGGTCCCGGGGGCCGGCGCCATCGACGTCGAAGGACTCGCCGTCACCCCCGGAGACATGGCCGAGCTCCTGCGCGTGGACAACGACGAATGGCGCGCCGAAGTGCCCTCCATCCGCCAGCACTACGCGCAGTTCGGCGATCGTCTCCCCGCCGCGCTCACCGCCGAGGTGGACGCCCTCGAGAAGCGCCTGGGCTGAGCCAGCTGACCGTCGCCACCCTCCGTGGCGCGGGCGACATGAGGGCGACTATGCGTGCGCTGCCCGCGGCGAGCGCAGGGCACGACGACCGGTGACGTAGGTCAGGCCCCCGATCCCGGCCAGCACGGCCATCAACGTGTCGCCCTGGGGCAGGGTGAACGCGATCACCACCGGGATCAGCGACCCCAGCACCCAGATCAGCTGCTGGCGGGTGGCGAAGCGCGCGAAGGCGCGCCCCTGGGCGGACTGGGGGATGTAGCGCTGCGTCATGGCGTCGAAGGAGGGCTGGGCCAGCGCGCCGGCCATACCGACGACGAAGGCCAGCAGGACCTGGCCCGCCAGCGTCCCCCACACGGCGACTCCGGCAGACGAGACGGCGATCAGCCACAGCGACGACAGCAAGAGCTGCTGCTCGGTCATCCGGTGCCGTAGCCGCCCGAGCAGCACCAGGCCGACGATGGCGCCGGCCCCGCTGGCGCTCAGGGCCAGCCCGTAGATGTACAGCCCCACCTTCAGTCGCCGCAGCCCGAACGCGAGCAGGAAGATCTGGAAACCCTGCAGCCCGCGGATGATCGACATGGCCGACAAGCCCAGCAGCACTTCGGGATGGGCCACCGGCTGCAGGCGCCGCAGGTCCTGCGAACGAGGGTCGACATCGGCCTCCGCGGCCGCGCCCGCATCGACGACACGGGTGCGGGGCCGGGTGAAGGTCGGCAGGCGGAACCCCGCCACCGCCGCGCCCAGGAACACGAACGAGTCGACCCACAGGAGGGCCGAAGAGCCACCCAGCTTCCAGATGAGCCCTCCCGGCACGGCCACCACGAACCCCGCCACCGTGCCGAGCAGGGTCAGGCGCGCGTTCAGCGTGGCGTACTGGGTCTGCTCACCGCTCTCGTCGGGGCCCGCCAGCACCGCCACCTCGGGCACCAGTGCTCCCCGTGTGACCAGGTAGAGCTTGGAGAGGACCAGCACGAGGAACGCCAGGGGGAAGAGCAAGAGGCTGTGCACGTTGAGCGCCATCAGCGGGCACAGCGCCGCGCGACCCACCGCCGAGAAGACGACCATGACGCGCCGCGCCCCGCGGCTGCGGTCGATGAGCGGGCCGAGCAACGGCGAGACGATGGCGAACGGGGCCAGGGTGAAGAGCAGGTAGTAGAAGACCTTGCTCTTGGCCTCCGTGGGTGAGATGGAGAAGAAGAGAGACCCCGCCAAGGAAAGGGTGACCAGGGTGTCCCCTGCCAGCATGGCGACCTGGACCAGGGACAAGCGACCGATGGGCGTCGACTGGTCGAACAGGTCCTCCCGGGCCTGACGGGCCATGTCCCGGAACTGCTCGATCTTCGGGGCCATCGGCACCCCCTCAATGTACGGTGTGCCATGGCCGTGCACGCGTACGTCTTGATCCAAACGGAGGTGGGCAAGGCAGCGGGCGTTGCCCGGCAGATCGGCGCCATCAGCGGGGTCGTCCTGGCCGAGGACGTCACCGGCCCCTATGACGTGATCGCGCGCGTCGAAGCCGACTCCATTGACGAGCTGGGCCGGCTGGTGGTGAGCCACGTGCAGATGATCGGCGGCATCACGCGGACGATCACCTGTCCGGTGGTGCATCTCTAGGCATCGCCGCGCCGCCAGCCGGTCCTCCCGGGCGCCGCGTCCGCGACGCGGGTGTCAGCGCGAGAGCTGCGAAGACGGGGTCCCGCACGAGGCGCAGCTCGCTGCACCCTCTGCGAACGGCGTGCCGCAGCGCATGCAGTACACAGCGGGTCGCTCCCGGGAACCGCAGTGATGGATGGCGGCCGCATCGACGCGCCGCTCCTTTCCGCACCAGCTGCAGAAGATGACGTCGGGGTCGGTGGACCTGAGCTCGCTCGCCGCCGGCGGCGGCAGCGGCGGTGGCGGCGGCTCCAGTGACGACAGGGGCACCAGATGGCGCGGGGTCGCGTGTGCGGGTGGTGGCGGAGGCGGCGGCGGCGGTGGCGGCGCGGCAACGGGAGCTCCGGGCGGCGGGCCGGGCGGGCCGGGCATGAACGGTGGGCGGTACCCCCGCGCGCCCCTCTCGGCCGCCTCGAGGCGCGCCTCAATGGGCCACTTTCCGAACACGAACATGAAGAAGAACACGAGGCCGACCAGGGGAATGAACTGGGTCAATACGTACCAACCGGAGTAGCCGGCCTTCGTGACGACCTTGAACTGGCACAACATCATGAAGAGAAAAACAAGGAGACCGAGAACGCCCAAGACGATGAACACACGCGAGAAACCGCTCGGCAACGACGAGCAGGTGGCTGAAGTCGTGATGCACGGGCCCAACGCGGCGCCCTTCGCACTCCCCAGCGCCAGCAAGGGTGCGGCCAGCCCTAGCACGGGCCCGGTGCGGCGCAGTGGGTGTCGGCGAACATCGGGCACAACGCTACGGATCGCGACACAAATGCGGCCGAACGCCGGGACAACGGTGACCCAACGATCACCTCCCGTGGCCGGCGGGAGCCCTACGCCGGTTCTCGGCCGTCCCAGCGCAACTGCACATCGGGCCGGCGCTCCTCGTTCCGGCTGCCGTCGGTCCGCAACACCTGTTCGAACCCAGCCCGGCCGTAGAGGGCGATGGCGCGGCGATTCTCCGCGAAGGCCCACAGGGACAGGCCGGCGGGATTCTCGGCCATGGCCCGGCCGAGGAGCTCGGAGCCGATCCCGTTTCCCTGCCATTCCGGCGCGACGTAGAGGTGCGCCAGCCAACCGTCGTCGACCGCCGAGAATCCCACGATGCCGTCCACCACGGCCACCGTCACCCGGCTGGTGGGCAACACCTGTTGGGAGAAGAACGCCACGTCTTCCGCCGGGGTGTGCAGCACAGGCAGATAACGCATTTCCGCGCGCGCCGCACCGAAGACGCGCGCCATCGCGGCGCCTTCGTCGGAACGAGCACTGCGGAAGCTCACCGCCGCCATCCGCACACCGCGTGCGGTGATCACGCCGTCATCCGCGCACGCGGTCCTTTGCGATCAGCTCAGCGCGCCGGTCTCACGCAGCTTGGCCACGGTCCCCTCGTCCACGCCCCATTCGCGCAACCCGGACACCGTGTCCGCCCCGGGGGGCGACGGCGGGCGACTGATGGAAGACGGGGTACGGCTGAAGCGCGGCGAGGGGGCCGGCTGCACGACACCGGCCACTTCGACGAAGGTCGAGCGGGCCGCGTTGTGCGGGTGGCGGTGCGCCTCCCATGGGGTGAGCACCGGCACGGCACAGGCATCGGTCCCGTCGAAGACGGCTTCCCACTCGTCGCGGGTCTTGGTCCGGAACACGGCGGCGAAGCGCTCCTTCATGGCCGGCCACTGTGCGCGGTCCATCTGGGCCGGGAAGGATTCGTCGTCGGCCAGCCCCAGGCCCTCGAGGAGCGCGGCATAGAATTTCGTTTCGATCCCCCCGGCGGCGAAGTACTTGCCATCGGCCGTCTCGTAGACCTCGTAGAAGGGCGCACCGGTGTCGAGCAGGTTGGTGCCGCGCTCTTCGTTCCACAGGCCCGAATCGTGAAAAGAGTGGACCATCGTCATGAGAGTGGCCGCCCCGTCGACCATGGCGGCGTCGACCACCTGGCCCTCACCCGAACGCGCCGCCTCGAGCAGCGCGGCCACCATGCCGAAGGCGAGCAGCATGCCGCCGCCCCCGAAGTCACCCACGAGATTGATGGGGGGCACCGGCGGCGAACCCGCCCGGCCCAGGGACCACAGCACCCCCCCGATGGCGATGTAGTCGATGTCGTGGCCGGCCATCGACGCCATCGGCCCGTCCTGACCCCAGCCCGTCATGCGCCCGTACACCAAGGCCCGGTTGCGGGCCCGACACGCCTCGGGGCCCACCCCGAGGCGCTCTGCCACGCCGGGGCGGAATCCCTCGATGAGCCCGTCCGCCTGCTCGACGAGGTGCAGCACCAGCTCGAGCGCCTCAGGGTGCTTGAGGTCGATGCCGACAGAGGGCCGGCTGCGATTGAGCAGATCCCAGTGGGGCCCCGACTTCGCGGCCGCCTGCTCGGGCGCCCCGGCGGGGGCCCGCTCGAGGCGAATGACCTGCGCACCGGCGTCTGCCAGCATCATCGCGGTGAACGGGGAGGGCCCGATCCCGGCCAGCTCGATGATCTTGATCCCATGGAGCGGGCCGCTTCTCGACGTCTGCGTCATCGGAGGATCGTGACCCGAGTGGCCTGTAGGGGTCAAGCTGGGGCGATGCGGATCGCGCGCGCACCGGGACGGGTCACACTCATGGGCGACCACACGGACTACAACGAGGGGCTCTCGCTCCCCATGGCCATCGACCTGGCCACCGAGGCCACCTTCACCGCCAGACCGGGCAGTTTCCTGATCGGGCTGGCCAGCGACCAGTTCCCCGAACCCTGGGAGCTCTCCCTGGGTGCGACAGCCCCGGACCCTCCGCAGGCCGCGCTGGCCGCTTCCCTGGTCGCCCTGGCCGAGCCCCCATCCGGCGGCGCCGTGCGGGTCACGAGCACCATCCCGATCGGAGCCGGCCTGTCGTCGAGCGCGGCGTTCTCGGTGGCGCTCCTCTTGGCCCTCGGACGCGATGTCCATTCTGACCCGGCGGCTCTGGCCCGGCTCTGTCAACGCGCCGAAGAGGTTGCCGGTGCGCGGGTCGGGCTGCTCGATCCGTTGGCCATCATCGGCGCCCAGGCGGGGCACGCCCTCTCCATCGACTTCGCCACCCTCGAGTCGCATCAGGTCGCCGTTCCCGAGGATGCGGCGTTCGTCATCGTGCACTGCGGCACCAGCCGCAGCGTCGGCGCGTCGCCCTACGCGGCGCGCCGGGCCGAATGCGAGAGGGCGGCGAACCAGATCGGTCGGCCGCTGGGCCGGTGCGCGCTCGGTGATCTCAGCGCGCTGGGCGAAGCAGTCCTGCGCCGAAGAGCACGGCATGTCATCACCGAGTGTGCGCGCGTGCACGAGGTGGAACAGCTGCTGGCCCGCGGCAATCTGTCCGGCGTCGGGGCGCTCATGACCGAGGGGCACCGCAGCCTTTGCGAGGACTTCCGGGTCTCGGTGCCGCCCATGGACGAGTTGGTCGCCCGCCTGGCGCACACACCGGGCGTCTACGGGGCCCGCATGAGCGGGGGCGGTTTCGGCGGGTGCGCCATTGCCCTGTGCGCCCCCGACTCGCCCGCACTCGACCCGGCCAGCCACGCCCCGCTCGCCGCCTGGCGGGTCAGTCCCAACGCGGGGGCGGAGGTGCGCGACGGCGGGTCGACGAAACCTCGATCCCGGACCCGGTCCGCGAACCGAGTGCCCCGGACCTAGTCCTGTGATTCGGCCCAGGCCGCCTGCGAGGCCTTGACCAGTGCGTCGAGCGCCGCCAGGGCCCTTCCCGTCTCAATGGAGTCGATCGCCAGCTCCACCCCGGTTGCCAGATCATCCACTCTCCCGATCACCATCAGGGCGGCGGCGGCGTTGAGGACGCCGATGTCGCGATTGGCGCCGCGGGCGCCCTCCAGCGCGGCACGGATGGCCCGGGCGTTGAAGGCGGCATCCCCGCCCCGCAGGTCGGCCAGGGTGGCCGGCGCGAAGCCGAGAGAGGCGGGGTCCACCCTCCACTCGGAGAGCTCGAACGCCCCGGCGCCGTCACCGTTGAGCTCCAGGACGCTTGATGGCGAGGTCACGCTGAGCTCGTCGAGCCCGTCGTCGGCATGAATGATCATGGCCCGACGGCTCCCGGTGACACCGAGCACCGTCGCCATGACCGATGCCATGGCGGGATCGTTGACGCCGACCAACTGGTGGCGGGTGCGCGACGGGTTGGTCAAAGGACCGAGGAAGTTGAAGATGGTCGGCACACCCAGCTCGCGGCGCACCGGCGCGACGTACCGCATGGCCGGATGGAAGCGTTGGGCGAAGCAGAAGCCGATACCGGCTTCCGCCACACAGCGGGCGACACCCGCGGGACCGATCTCGATGGCCACACCCAAGGCCTCGAGCACGTCGGCCGAGCCCACCGAGGACGAGGCCGAACGCCCCCCGTGCTTGCAGACCGTCACGCCACATCCGGCGACCATCAGCGACGCCAGGGTCGTCACGTTGATGCTGCTCAGGCGATCCCCACCCGTGCCCACCAGATCGACCACGCCGTCGGTCCCGTCCGGCAGTTCGAGGACGAGCGCAGCGTCGAGCATGGCCCGGGCCAGGCCGGTCACCTCGGCCACCGTCTCGCCCTTGGCGCGCAGGAGGACCAGGAAGGCCCCGATCTGCACCGGCGTGGCCTCGCCGGCCAGCACGGATCCCAGGGTTGCCTCGGCCTCTTGCTCGGTGAGCGACTCCCGGCGCGTGAGGCGGCTCAGGACGTCGGGCCACGCAACGGTCAGTCCCACCACAAGTCCCGGTCGAGCACGCCCCGTGCGATCAGGCCGAGCTGCACCTGCGAGGTGCCCTCCACGATGGTCAATTGCTTGGCATCGCGGTACCACTGCTCGGTCGGGTGGTCCTCCATGTAACCGGCCGCCCCTAAGAGCTGCACGGCCAGAGAGGAGGCCCGCACGGCCAGCTCGGTGGCGTGGTACTTGGCCATCGACAGGAAGGGGACGTACTCCTTGGTGAACTTGCCCTGATCGGCCAGAACGGCGGCGCGGTAGGTCAAGAGCCGGGCGGCCTCGATGTCGACGGCGCACTTGGCGATCTCCCACTGGATGCCCTGGAAGTCGGCGATGGTGTGGCCGAAGGCCTCGCGCCCTTGGACGTACTCGGTGGCGTACATGAGCGCTCCCTCGGCCAGACCGATGCCACGCGCGGCCACGATGGGGCGCATGGCGTTGAGACCGAGCATGGCCAGGCGGAAGCCGCCGACTTCGCCGATGACGTTCTCCGCCGGGACCACCACGTCGGTGAGCACGAGCTCGCCGGTGTCGACCCCGCGCACTCCCATTTTGTGGTCGGTCCTTCCGACATCGACCCCGTCCCAGGCGCGCTCGACGATGAACGCAGTGATGGAGTCATGCGCCCGGCTGGTGGGTTCGCTCGTCTTGGCGAACACGGTGTACCAATCCGCCTCGCGCACACCCGACATCCAGCACTTGGTGCCATTGAGGACCCAGCCGCCGTCGTTGCCCGGATCAGGCACCCCACGGGTGCGCATGCCCATCACGTCGCTGCCGGCCTGGGACTCAGAGAGGCCGAACGCGGCCCGCTGCGTCCCCGCGGCGATGCCGGGAAGGTACCGCTGCTTCTGGGCCTCGGTGCCGGCGATCAGCACGGGCCCGGTGGGCAGGCGGGTCAACAGCAGCATCAAGGCCGCCGAGTTCGAATACTTGGCCACCTCTTCGATGGCCACGGCCAAACCCAGGATCCCGGCCCCCGATCCCCCGTAGTCGGAGGGTATGCACAAGCCCAGCAGGCCCGCATCGCGGAAGACCTCGAAGAGGTCGTGGGGATAGGTGCCCGCCTTGTCGATGTCCCGGGCACGCGGGCGTACCTTGTCCTGGGCGATGCGGCGCACCGACTCCTGCAATGCGCCAAGCTCTTCGGAGAGTTCGAAATCCATCGCAGCGAAGGCTACCGGACGGTCCCACGATGTACTTTCTGGTACTTGACACCCGGCGAGAATCGGAGCGATCCGCCCGCCGAGGCTCGGGGCGGGGTTCCGCAAGAGAGTTCGGGCGGGTCGAGCGGCCGGAGTCCTCAGGGTTCACCGGCGTCGCGTTCCGCCCTGCAGTCAGAACGGCGCAACGCGCGCAAGGCAGAGGAGAGGGAGAGCAAGAAGGCCAAACGGCGCAAGCACCGGTGGCGGCGACGCCTCCTCTACACCATGTCCTTCATCATCTTCCTCGCTGCCGCCGGCGTCGGCGGCATCATCCTCTACGCCGACTACCGCTTCCACGAGATCAAGAAGATCCATGCCAAGCACCTGGTGAAAGCGGCCCCGCCGGGACAGCCCTTCAACGTGCTCTTGGTCGGCTCCGACTCCCGCGCCTTCGTCGACAATCCCACCCAGGTGAGGGCATTCGGCAACGGGAGCGACGCGGGCGGCCAGCGCAGTGACGTCACCATGGTGGCCCGGTTCGTCCCGGCCACCAAGTCCGTCACCGTCCTGTCCATCCCGCGCGACCTGTGGGTCCACATACCCGGCAACGTGACCGACATCTCGGGGATGAACCGGATCAACGCCGCCTACAATTCGGGCCCCGACCTCCTTGTCCAGACAATAGAGGAGGACCTGCACATCCCCATCAACCACTACATCTCTGTCGGGTTCCCGGGGTTCTTGGGCATGGTCAACGCGCTGGGCGGCGTCACCATGGACTTCCCCACCGAGGTCAAGGATGCTTACACCGGTCTGGACGTGACCACGCCCGGCTGCCAGGTGATCAACGGGACGGTGGCGCTCCAACTCGTCCGCGCCCGGCACCTCGAATACAAGGATGCCGAGGGCTACTGGGAGTACGACGGGCTGTCGGACTTCAGTCGCATTCAGCGACAGGACGCCTTCTTCCGGGCCGTGCTGGCCAAGGTCAACGCGTCCATCACCAACCCGTTCGCCATCAACGGCTTCATCTCCGCTGCTGTGGGCAACCTGACCATCGACGACACGATGAGCGAGGGGGACCTCTTGCACATCGCCACCGAATTTAAGGGACTGGCCTCGTCGCACCTCGTCACCGAGACACTCCCGACCACGAGCTACGTCACCGATGGCGGAGCCGACGTGCTCCTGGCCGCCCAGCCCTACGCCGCGCGGACGATCGCCGCCTTCAACCGTATCGGCGAGCCCAAGGCGAAGCCCAAGCCCGCGACCCCCACCACGCCCACGACCGCACCGCCCCTGGCCGACAGTGCGGTCTCGGTCGACGTGCTCAACGCCTCCGGGGGTGGACTGCTGGCCACCGACACGGCGCGCAGCTTGCGCCAGGACGGCTTCATCATCACCGGCATCGACAACGCGCCCAGCGTGCTCGCCGCGGGCGATCCTTCCGAGATCTTCTACGGCCCCACCGGCCTCCCGGCCGCCCGCACCTTGGCCGACGCTCTCCATGGCAAGGTGACGTTTGTGCCCGAGCCGGGCCTGAGCGGCGGCGACGTGACCTTGTGGGTGGCGAACGCCACGCTGACCGTCACCACTACCACGACCACCACGACGACGGTCCCGGGCGCGCCGACGACCACTACCACCATCCCGGCCGACGTCTACACCAATACCCAGCCGGAGCCGTGGAACCCGTTCCCGTGCACGCTCGGTGCGCCGGCCGCCACGACGACCACCGCCGGTCATGCGGCGCCGCCTCGGCGCGGCTCGCCGAAGAGGTCAGGCTGACTTGCGCCGCTGGCGCACGATGCGCCGGCGCTCCCGCTCCGTGGTGCCGCCCCATACGCCTTCACGCTCGCGGTGGGCCAGGGCGTGCTCGAGGCAGGCCTGACGGACCGGGCATTCGGCGCAAATAGCCTTGGCTTCGGCCGCGTCGGCCTCATCCTCTGAGATCGGGTAAAACGCCTCGACATCGAGGCCCCGGCAGGCGGCTTGCTTGCGCCACGTGGTGGCACTCATGGGAAACACTTCCTCGCAAAGACGGATATGGTCAGTATTCGCCCTGGTCGGGAGCACAGCCGGGTCAGAGCCCAGCGGCGCCGGTACCGAATTCCGGCGAACGAAGAGTATGGCCTACGACCGGTGGGCCTGTAAAGGCCTTCACAAAGAATTCTCCCTGGTCAGCCGATAGGAAGCGGCTTTGTTGTGCCTCGCAGGTCGCCCAGCAGCTCGTCCCCGACCTCGGGGGGCAGTACCGTGCGCGCCTCGTACCGGGGGTGCCGGGCCACCAACGCCACCTCGTCGGCCACGGCGAACGACTGGATTTGGGCCGGGGTGAAACCGAACCGGAGGTAGTGCACCGCCGGCGTGATGGTCTCCCGGACCAGTGCCGCCGCGTGCGCCTCCTCGGGCTCGCTGGCGGCGACCTCCCGGCCGAGGTCCACCCCGAGCGCCCGCTCAATCATCGTTGTGAAACACACCGGGCGCCCCAGCGGCATCCCTGGAAATCTCACTCGGCGCGCAGGAGGGTTGCTGTTTTCGTGCACGCCGCGTCCCGTCCGGGCAGGGCGGCAACCAGGTTGGCGAACACCAGAGCGCCGAGGGCGACGAGAACGACGGGGACGACGGGCACGGTCGGGTCGGGGACGGCGTCGAGGTTGCGGGCGAAGAGCGTCCAGAGCTCCCGCCCGATGATGATGCCCAGCGGCACCCCCACGACGATGCCGATCACCGCGGCTACCGTCGACTGCCAGGCCACGGCGGCGGCCAGTTGACGTGGGGTGAATCCGAGAGCCTTCAACAGCGCCAGGTCATGGCGGCGCCGGCGGACCGATGCCGCCAGAGTGAGGGCAAGGGCGATCAATGCGCCGACGGCCAGGCCGACCGCCAGGATGACCGGGGTGGAGCCGATGCTGCGGTAGTTCACGATCTGGGCCGGACGCTGGACGCCAAGCACGGTCACGTTGTTGTTGCCACTGTTCGGATCGGAGGCGAACACGCGGTCTGCCGCCCTGGCGATACGTTGCATGTCGGCTCGCCCTGCCGCAGCGCTGACGCCGGCGCGTAGCCGGACGAAGACCAGCTCGGGGCCGTTGAGGTTGGGGTCCGGGCTCGTCGTCGCCCGCTCGAACGCGGCGGGGAGGATTCCCTCCGAGACCAGCACTCCGGTGCCCATGGAGGTGTGATCGGCCACGAAGCTGGCGTACCCGACGGCGGGAAACGTCGCCGTCCCCACGATCTTGAGGCGGGTGGGGGGGAGAAGACGGGCGGCCCGGGACCCGAGGCTCACCGTCACGGTCTGGCCTACATGTTTATCCAGCAGGGCCAAGGTGGCCGACCCGATGACAACCTGATTGTTGGCGTCCAGGCCGTGCCCGGACAGGATGGGAGGGGCCACCGTGGCGTGTGGGTGGGAGATTATGAAGGGGACCGTCTGGCCGTCGATGACCGCATTGGTGTAGTCGACACCCGTCCACGCCGCCACGTCGCTGTCGTGGGCGAGCAACGTCAGAGCCTGGGGCGGCACGTCGTTGCTCGGATCGAGCGCGTAGCTCCAATTCCATCCGTAGAGAGCGGGGTGCGATACCAGCGTCTGCAGGCTGCTGGCAAAGGTGAGAGTGGCGATCACCATCCCCACGGCCAACACCGTGCCCAGCAGGGCCGAGCGCACGGGCACCGAACGACCCCCTCGCCCCGATTCGAGGGCGAAACGGACACCGACCACTCCCGCCACCGGCATGCCGGCCGCCTCGGCCCGACGGGCGACGCGCGACGCACCGGTTGACACGAACTGGGCCCGAGCCTGCCGGTGGGGTGCCTCGCCGACGGCGAGCGCCAGCGCCGCCGCCCCCAGTCCGCCCACGAGCACGGCCGCACCCAGACCCAGCACGGTCCAGTCGAAGTCGATCCCGCCTCCGGGGTACACCGGGCGCACCGGACCGAGGGGCGACAGGGGCGACAACCCCACCGCCAACACGACTGCCAGTCCCGCGCCGAGGACCACGGCGCCCAGAATGCCGATCAGCCCGTCGCCCACTGCGGTGGCGGGACCGGCGCCGAGGGAGCGCAGCACGTGGCGATCGCTGTCCGCGGCGCGAAGTTGGCGGGAGATGGCCTGGGCTCCCAATACCAGGCACACCATCGCGGCGATCGCCCCGAAGCCCCCCAGAGCGACCGACTCGGGCTTGATGGCGAGCTCCACCTCCGCCACGGTCCGTGAGGAGACATGGAACTCGTAGGTCAGCCCCCGAGGGATGAGCCCGATCACCTCGTGCTCCACCGCCGGTACACCACTTGCACCGCGGTCGAGCTGGAGTGCATAGAGCACGGGAGCGTCCGCCGACGGCGACGCGGCGATGGCCTGGCGTAGGAGCGCCGGGGTCAGCAGCACTTCTCCGTAGGTTCGATCCACATCGTCCTGCACCACTTCGTTGTTGGTCACTGCGATCCCGACGACCTTCACGGCGAACCGCAGGCGGGGTGCCACCCGCGGGGTGCCGAAACCAGGCCGATTGGTCTGTGCGGCGGTGTAGAAGCCCAAAGGCACCACCTGGCCCACACGCACGCCGAGCAAACGCGCGGCCGTGGCGTCCATGACCATCTCGTCGCTTCGGTTCGGGTCCGCCCGGCGACCCACGACGATGCTGACCCGATCCTGGCGGGTGAAGAGCCCGTCCAGGCTGCCGCCGATGTCCACGTCGCCCAGGAGCGCCAAGCGCGGTGTGCCGTTCTTGGCCAGCGGCACGATGGCCGGGGCCACGAGTGCCCGCACCTTCTCCACTCCGGGAAGGCGGGCGATCTTGGCCATGAGATCAGGGCCGGGGCCACCGCCGTTGGCGGAGTTGTACACCGCCACGCTGAGATCCGTCGGGTTGGTACTGGCGAGAAATGTCGGGTACGAGGACTGTGTGCGCCGACCGGCGGCGATCGACGCCATGGCGACCCCGCCGATCAACCCCATCAGGATCGCCACACTCAGGTAGCCGCTCCAACGGCGCCGGAACGTGGCGCGGAAGCGATACCAGGCAACGCGGAGCGCCTGGCTCACCTGCCCACCGACCTTTCAGGACGACCGTACCGAAGTGAGATCCCTGCAGTGTGGGCGCTCGATCGGGACCCGTCGAGGGAGGCAGCCCCACTTTCCCGCCTCGTGGTACCTCACCTCCATTTTGCGGCTCTCCCCACCTCTCTTGGGAATCACGCCGCGTCGCCAGAAACTGATGATCCTCAATCGCGATGGGCCGAAGTGACGGCGAAGGCTGCGACCGGATGCTCCAGGCCCCGGAGCACCTGCGGACCGAGGGGCCGGGCGACCCAGCCATCCGTCAACGTCGCCGCCGCCTCCTCGGTGACCACCACCGTTCCCGGGGTGGCCGCCTTGACCAGCCGGGAGACGAGATTGACGAGCGGACCGAAGTAGTCGCCCTCCCGCGGTGTCACCAGCCCGAGTCCCACGGCGCCCCGGGCCGGGGGCAACAGCGGGTCGGCCTCCACGGCCCGGCACACCTCGGTGGCGATGGCGCAGGTGGCGTCCACCGACGGCGCCGTGAAGAACACCTCGTCCCCGATCATCTTGATCACCCGGCCGCCGGCCAGCACCGCGCTGGACCAGGCGGCCGACTCGAAGCGCGCCAGCGCCAGGCTCTGGTCCCGCAAGCTCAGCCCCTGGGCCCACGCGGTCGAGCCGACCAGGTCGACGAAGCCGAGGGCGACCACCTCTCCCTGGCCTGCGCCGCCCGGGATCGACGTCCCGTCTGGGGACGACCACCCGCGGGACAGCTGGGCCCGGCGCACCGCCCGGTCGAATTGCGCCAGCACCATGCGCCGGAGCGCCTCGGGCACCGTGGTGAAGGCCAGTGTCGCCGTCTCGGCCACCTTCGCCCGCGCCATCTCGTCCGACCCCTCGCGCTCAGTCCCGGGGCCCAACTCGGCATAGAAGAGCGCCACCGCGGCCTCGGCGATGTTGGTCGCCGCGGTGCCCAGCACCCGGGTGAAGGCGAGGATGGCGTCCTCGCCCATGAGGGCCGCCCCTTGCGCAAACGCCGTCATCAGCTCGGCGAGCTCGGCGGGGAGCTTGGTGTCGGCGGTCACCGGCAGTCCGGCCGCCAGGAGCACGCGCCGCAGGCGCTCCTCGCTAAATCCCGTCGCGGCCGCCAGCTCCGCCACCGAGCGCGTCGGTCGCTCTGACCCAACGACCAGGTCGCCGGCCACCGCCGGCAGGTTCCCCCGCTCGTGTGCCTCCACCATCTGCGCAAGGGTGGCGCCCCGCGCCACCAGGTACTCCAATAGAGCCAGGCGCTCGTCGGCCCCCGGGTTGGCGGGAGAGTACAGACCGGCCTCTTCCCAGGCGTGGGCGTCCACGCCTGACATCGTTCCATGGCCCTCCGCGTTGCGCGTGGTCCGAGAAGTGGCGCGGACGGCGTGTGGCAGGCTTGGGCGGTGCATCGGTTCCGACGCCAGGACTCACTGCACCGCCTGGCCGATGAGCGATTCGACGTCCTCGTCGTGGGCGGAGGGGTGACCGGTGCCGGGGTGGCCCTCGATGCCGCCAGTCGAGGGTTGAAGACCGCGCTGGTCGAGAAGGGCGACTTCGCCTCGGGAACATCCTCCAAGTCCTCCAAGATGGTCCATGGCGGCCTGCGCTACCTGCAGCAGCGCGAGTTCCGCCTGGTGTACGAGAATCTGGCGGAACGCCAGCTTCTGCTGGAGAACGCTCCCCATCTCGTGTCCCGCCTGCCGTTCCTGATCCCCCTCTTCGGGCGCGACGGGGTGGTCTCCAAGACCGTGGCCCGCTCCTATTCCGTGGCTCTGTGGCTCTACGACCTCACCGGCGGTCTGCGCATCGGGTCCCGCCACCGGCGGGTCACCAAGGAAGAAGCGCTGGCGCACCTCCCGACGCTGCGCACCGAGAGCCTCGTGGCCGGTTTCCTCTATTTCGACGCCCGCGCCGATGATGCGCGCCTGACGCTGACGCTGGCCCGCACCGCCGCGCTCGAGCACGGCGCGGTAGTGGCCAACTACACCGCGGTCGTCCGCCTGACCGCCGACGACCGCGGGGCCACCAACGGAGCCATCGTGCGCGCCGACCCCGCGGTGGCCTCGTCCGAATTCCCCATCCGGGCCCGCGTCGTCGTCAACGCCACCGGGGTGTGGGCCGACGATGTCCGGGCGCTCGACGAGGGCTTGCATCCCCACTCCATCCGCCCCGCCAAGGGTGTCCACGTCACGGTGCCGGCCGGCCGCCTGCCCTGTGACATCGCGGCGGTCATCCCCGTGCCGAAGGACCGCCGGGCCATCTTCGTCGTGTCGTGGCCGGAGACGGATCTGGTGTATCTGGGCACGACCGACACTGACTACCAGGGGTCCCTCGACGACCCGTCCTGCACGCCAGAGGACGTCGACTACCTCTTGGAGGCGGCCAACAACGTCACCACCTCCCGCCTGACCCGCGCCGATGTCACCGGGGTGTGGGCCGGCCTGCGCCCGCTGCTGGCGCCCGACAAGGGGCGGCAGGTCTCAGAACGCACAGCCGACCTGTCGCGCCGCCACACGGTGCACACCTCCGCCCACGGAGTCGTGACCGTCACCGGGGGCAAGCTCACCACGTACCGCAAGATGGCCGAGGACACGGTCGACGCCGTGGTGCTGCAGTTGGGCGAGTCACCCAAGAGCCGGCGCTGCGTCACCCGGTCGCTGCCGCTCCTCGGCGCCACCACGGCCACCAGGGATCCCGTCGCCATGGCCCAACCGCATTCCCACCTCCTCGGCCGCTACGGCACCGAGTCCGTCGCCGTGCTCGCCCTGGCGCAGGGGAGGCCCGAGCTGCTCGAGCCGGTCGTGGCCGGCCTTCCCTACATCGGCGCGGAGTTCGTCTACGGCGCGCGCGAGGAAATGGCCCAGACGCTCGACGACGTGCTGGCCCGGCGGACGCGGGCGATGATCCAGCGCGCCCAGGACACCATGGCCGCAGCACAGGCGGTGGCGGCGCTCATCGCGCCGGAGATGGGGTGGGACGAGCACGCGGTCGCCGAGCAGGCCGCGCGCTTCGTCGAGAGCTGCCAGAAGGAGCTCCTCACCGCCGGGCTCGATCTGCCGTGACCGTCCCCACGCCGGTGACACCCATCGATGCCGCACCGCGAGACGTCGGCGACCGGCTGGGCGCTTCGACCGTCGCACCGCCCGACGGGCTGATCGACCGCCTGGCGGCCAGCGGGGCCGAGGTGCTCGACGACGACGCCGTCCGGGCCGAGGCCGGCCGGGACTGGTGGCCGCTGGCCATTGCCTGGGCCGCCCAGGGCACAGTCCCCCAACGACCCGCCGTGGTGGTGCGACCGACCACAACCGAGCAGATCTCGGTCATCCTGGCTGCCTGTAACGAATCCATCGTCCCGGTGACGCCGATCGCCGGACGCAGCGGCGTCTGCGGCGGCTCCATCCCCGTCTTCGGCGGCGTCGCCCTCGATCTCACCTCCTTCGACGGCGTCATCGGCGTCGACGAGACATCGCTCACCGCCGATGTGCGGGTTGGCACGTTCGGCCCCGATCTCGAGGCAGCCCTCGGAGCGGTAGGGAGCGGCTACACCCTCGGCCACTGGCCCCAGTCCATGGATCTCTCGACGGTGGGGGGATGGCTGGCCTGTCGCAGCGCGGGCCAGTACTCCACGCGCTACGGGAAGATCGAGGACATGGTGCTCGGGCTCGAGGTGGTCCTGGCCGACGGCCGCGTCGTGCGCACCGAGGGGCATGGCCCACGCGCCGCCACCGGGCCCAACCTGACCCAGCTCTTCGTCGGCAGTGAGGGCACGCTGGGCGTGATCACCGAGGCGCGCTTGCGCATCCACCCGCTGCCACCGGCGCAAGGGCGGCGGGCGTTCGGCTTCACCTCCTTTGCGGGCGGGCTGGCGGCCTGCCGCAAGATCCTCCGGCGTGGCGCCACCCCCGCGGTGCTGCGCCTCTACGACGAGGTCGAGTCGGCACGCAATTTCGATCAGCCCGACACCAACGTGCTCGTCGTCCTCGACGAGACAGATCCCGGCCTCCTCGCCGCCACACTCGCCATCGTCGACGAGGAGTGCGCCGCCGGCGCCGGCGCCCACGCGCTTGATGTCGCTCTGGTCGAACGGTGGCTCGGTCACCGCAACGACGTTTCCGCCCTGGCCCCGCTGTGGCGGGCCGGCATCGTCGTGGACACCGCCGAGATCTCCGGCGCGTGGGCCGCACTACCCGGGCTCTTCGAAGAAGTGGTGAGCTCCTTGCGGGCCCTCGAGGGGACGTTGGCCGCCTCGGCCCACCAGTCGCACGCCTACACCGACGGCGCCTGCCTTTACTTCACGTTCGCGGGCCGAGGCCCGGACGACGACGCCTGGCGGGAGCGCTACTACCGCCAGGCGTGGGACACGGTGACCGATGCCACCCTGCGCCATGGGGCGGCCATCAGCCATCACCACGGGATCGGGTTGAACCGCTCACGCTTCTTGCCTCGGGCCCTGGGCTCGGGGTTCGAAGTCCTGGCGGGCCTCAAGGAGAGTTTCGACCCGGTGGGCATCCTGAACCCGGGGAAGCTCGGCTTGGCTTCCCCCTTTGGGCCGTCGCCCTGGTCATGAGCGACCACGGCGGCAGCATCCTCGTCGTCGACGTCGGCACGTCGGGAGTGCGCGCGGCAATCGTGCGCGCCGATGCCACCGTTGCACACGTGCACCATGCCCCGGTGCTGCCCGACTCCCCGGCGCCGGGATTGGTGGAGTTCGACGCAGCGACGATGGCCGATGCCGTCATGTCCGTGGCACAGGCGGCTTTGCGCGACGGCGGGCCGGTCGCTGCCGTCGGCATCGCCAACCAAAGGGCGTCGAGCATCGTGTGGGAACGCGCGACCGGCCAGCCGCTCGCCCCTGGGATCGGGTGGCAGGATCTGCGCACCGTCGGCACATGCCTCGCGCTCCAGGCCGAAGGCATCCGGCTGGCTCCCAATGCGTCCGCCACCAAGCTGATGGCGATCCTCGACGCGGTCGATGCGGAACGCACCCGGGCTGAGGCCGGCGAGCTCTGTTTCGGGACGGTCGACACCTGGGTAGCTTGGATCCTCTCGGGGGGCGCCGCCGCGGGAGCCGACGTCCTTCATGTGACCGACGCCACCAATGCCGCGGTCACCGCGCTCGTCGACCCCCGCACCATCGACTGGGACGAGGTGCTCCTCGAGCGCCTGCGCATCCCACGCGCCGTCCTCCCCCGCATCGTCGACTCGTCGGGTGCCATCGGCGCCTGCCACGCACTACCGGGAGCACCCGCCATCTGTGCGATGGCGGGCGATCAACAAGCCTCGCTGGTGGGGCAGGGCTGCACCCGTGCCGGATTGGCCAAGGCCACCTTCGGCACGGGAGGGATGCTGGACCAGTGCACCGGCTCGCAGCGGCCGACCTCTGCCGGGCAGGGAAGCCACGGCACATTCCCCATCGTGGCCTTCCGGGTGGGCGGCCAGGACACCTGGGGGGTCGAGGCGGTCATGCTCTCCGCCGGCACGTGCATCGAGTGGCTGCGCGACGACCTGGGGATCCTCGCCAGCGCAGAAGAGTCCGGGCGAGTGGCTGCCCTGTGCGAGACGACCGGTGACGTCTGGTTCGTCCCGTCCCTCCTCGGCATGGGCACACCGGTGTGGGACTTCGGCGCCCGCGGCACGCTGCTCGGCCTGACACGTGGATCGGGGCGCCCCGAGCTCGTGCGCGCCGTCCTCGAAGGGGTCGCCCACCGTGGGGCCGACTTGGTGGAAGCCGCCGAAGCGGACAGCGGGCTGCCCATCGAGTCACTGCGCGTCGATGGCGGCATGTCGGACAACGAGGTCTTCGTGACCGCGCTGGCGGACGCCATCGGGCGCCCCGTCGAGGTCTCCCCCGTGCCCGAGGCCACCACCCTCGGCGCAGGCCTGCTGGCCGGGCTGGCCATCGGCACCTACGGGTCGGCTGGCGAGATCGCCGGTACGTTCTCGCCCCGCCGGACCATCGAGCCCCGCAACGACGAGGCCGCCCGTGCCCACGCCAGGGATCGCTGGCTGGCGGCGCGATCCAAGGCGGAGGCCACCATTCCCGAGCTGTCCGGCATCTCCTTTTGAACCAGCGTTATGTCAGGGGGTGCGCCAGGGCGTCCGCCCAGCTCGAACCCGCTTCGAGCAAGGGGCGAAATCCCATCAGGTGACGGGGCTGCCCGATGGCCATCACGGCGCGCAGGCGACCGGCCCGGCCAAAAAGGGCAACGAATTTCCCCTCTTGGAGCGAGCCCTCGACCAGCTGGACCTCGTCCCTTCCGCCGGGATTGCCCAACACCTGGAACCGGATGCCGAACTGATCCGACCAGAAATACGGGATGGGGGTGAAGGGCGGCGCGTCGGAGCGCCCGGCCAGCGCGCTGCGCGCCGCGGCCACTCCAGCTTCGGCGGCCACCTGCCAGTGCTCAATGCGGATCTGCTCTTCGGCCCCGTCGTGACGCCACGTCCAGCGGGCCATGTCCCCCGCGGCCACGATCCCGTCGGCGGCAAACAGGCGGTCATCGCAGACCAAACCGTTTTCCAGCTTGAGTCCCGAACCTTCGAGCCAGTCGACGGCGGGCGCCACCCCGATGCCCACCACCACCACGTCGGCTTCGAGCACGTCGCCACTCTCGAGCTCGACCGCCAATCCGGGTGCCGGACCGGCGGCTCGGCGCACATCGGCCACACCGGAACCGGTGCGCAGATCGATCCCGTGCGCGCCGTACAGCGATCCGCAGTGCGCGCCGATCATCGGCCCGAGCACGTTGGAAAGTGGAACCTGCATCGCCTCGACGACGGTTACGCGGCAGCCCAACTCGGCGCACGTCGACGCCACCTCGGCGCCGATGAACCCGGCCCCGATCACGACGACGCGGCACGACGCGACGCGTGTCACCGCGGCGCGTAGGGCCAACGAGTCGTCGAGGGTGCGCAGCGTGAACAGCCCGTCGGATTGGCCAAAGCCCTCGGTCCCCGGCAATTGGCGCGGGCGCGCCCCCGTGGCCAGCACGACCGCATCGCCGCGCAGGATGGTGCCGTCATCGATCTCGACCTGGCGCTGCTCGGCGTCCAAACCAACGGCGCGGTGGCCCAGAACCTCGTGTACCTGCAACTCCGCGGTGCGCTTGCGGTCGGCCAGGACTGCTTTCTCGGGGGGCCACTTCCCTGCCAGCACCTGTTTGGAAAGTGGGGGCCGGTCGTAGGGCAGGTGGAGCTCCTCACCAACCAGGGTTATCCCGCCGTGAAAGCCCTCGCGACGGAGCGTCTCCACCGCCCGCCAGCCGGCGAGGGACGCGCCGACAACGACGACGGTGCCGTCCGAGGGCAGCGCCGCGTTCGTCACTGTCCCCCGAACATGGCCATCCATTCCTCGACACTGCGGGGCCGGAAGACGTAGTTGGCGCGCCGCGTGTCACCCATGCTCTGCGAGGGCTCGGCGGAGTACAGGTGACCGGGAAAGAGCACGGCGTCGTCGGGCACCCGAGCCAGACGGTTGTTGATCGAGTCGTACATGGCGATGGGGTCGGCACCGGGCAGGTCGGTCCGGCCGCACCCGTCGAGAAACAGGGTGTCTCCCGCCACCAGACGACCGTCGACCAGGAAGCACTGGCTCCCGGGCGTGTGTCCGGGCGTGTGGATGAGCTCGACCTCCACAGAACCGACCCGCACCACGTCCCCGCTGTCGTGGCCGACCAGATGTGACGATCCGACTCCCGTCGTGCGCTCCACCCATGGCAGCTCGTCCCTCTGCAGGTGCACGGGCACCTGGACCGCTTCGAGCAACGCGCCAATACCTTCGACGGACCAGCCGCCCATCTCTCCGCCGACATGATCAGGGTGATAGTGGGTGCCCAGCACACCCGTCAGCTTCATGCCATCGGCCTCGACCACGTCAAGGAGGTCCTGCACGGCATAGGCCGGATCGACGACGAGCGCCTCGCCCGTCGTACGGTCCCCGATGAGGTAGACGAAGTTCACCATCTGGCGCGCGATGGGATCGCCCTTGGCAAAGTCTCGACCCGAGAGAAGCTGACGGAAGTACACCCGGTCGTCGGCTGACCCGTCACGCATGGTCGTCGCTCCCGTCGACACGGACCTCTCCAGCCAGCACGTCGAGCCGGGGCACCAGCTCTTCGACCTGGGTCCGGGTGTGGCGCAGCCGGCGATCGAGTTCGTCGATCAGAGCGGTGGCGCGTTCGAGGCGTGCCACCAGCACGTCCACGTCGACCTCGCGCTGCTCGAAGAACTCGACGATGGAGTCGAGCTCCCGGCTCGCCTCGGTATAGCTCAAGGCATCCACTGGTGTCGGTTCACTCGTCGCTGCTGTCATGACCTCTCCTCATCCTTCTCCTCGACCGCTCGAACGTCTGCTGACTCCACCCGCGAACGCGCCGTTCCATCGGCGAAGCGGGTCACGATCTCCGTGCCGGCGGCGAGGTCGGCCGCGGCCCGCACGAGCGCGCCATCCGCGGTGAGTGTCAGCGTGTACCCCCGCTCGAGTTGACGTTCGACGTCGTACGCCGTGAGCAAGCGCCGCCACGATCGCACCCGCTCCGCCTCGCGGGCCAGATGGCCCAGGGCCAGTGGTCCGACGCGGCCCGCGTGCTTGCCCACCGCGCTCTGGCGCGCCACGAGGCTCTCCGGAGCCGAGCGAGAGACCGCGCCGGCCCGCAGTGCCAATCGATCACGGTGCACGCGCAGCTGCGTCTGTGCGGCGCGTATGAGGCGACCGCGCGCCTGGGTGTCGCGCGCCTGGGCATCGGCCAGCAGTCCGGGCACCTTCCGGCTGAGCGCGGCGGCCGGCTCACCTACGTGCGTCTCCCACCACCGCGCGACCCGGAGCACGATTTGGTGGCCGCACTCCGTGGGGGTGATGCAAACCCGGTTGGCGACGACGTCGGCCACCGATTCATCTCCGGTGTGGCCAATGCCGGTCCAGACCGGCTTGGAGGCCCGGGCGATGGCACGGGCCACAACCTCGGCATCGAAGGTGGCCAGGTCCGCTTTCGATCCCCCGCCCCGCACCACGACGACAAGGTCACAGTCGGTGCGACACAAGGTGGTGACCGCGGCGGCCACCGCAGCCGGGGCGTTGCCACCTTGTACCGACGCCGCGACCACCCGGACCTGGAACCCGTAGCCGGAACCGGTCAGCTGACCGAGGAAGTCCCGGTAGCCCTCTGTCCCCGGGCTGGCCACCAGACCGACGCGCAACGGCACCTCCGGGATGCCAAGTGCGGCGTTGCGCCCCAGCAGTCCTTCGGCCTCGAGCTTGCGCAACAATGCCGCGCGCTGCGCCGCCAAGCGACCCAGCAATGCCGTGACGTCGAGCTCGGCGAGGATGAACCCGATCTCTCCCTTGGGGCGGTACAGATCGATCGTTCCTCGCAGGACGACGACCATGCCCTCGGCGAGTGCGATGCCCTCCCTGGTCAAGGAGCCCTTCAGGGGAGCCCACGTCCGGCTCCAGCACTTGACCTTCAGCGACGGCGCACCACGGCCGCGCGCGGCGGTGCCGCCCTCGAGGTCGGGGTCGATGAGCTCCATATAGCAGTGGCCCGACCGCGACTGATCGGAGAAGCTCTGGATCTCTCCCCGCACCCAGAGTTGGCGACCACGGGGGAAAGCCGAGGTCAGCGCCAGCTCGACCTGGTCATAGAGCGCGCCAATCGAGAGTGCGTCGTCGTGGCCCGCCGCATCGGCCGGGCCGCCCGCATCGGCCGTCTCGCCCTCCTCCGGCAGTGGCGGAGCCTCGGGATCGAAGAGTTGATGGGCGTGGCTCGGCATCCCCGACACCCTACCGAGGCGGTGTACGCCCCCAGCGCCTCCGCATTGATGGCAGACTGGTTGCGACGGTGAGTCGGCCAGGTGGCCGCAGCCCGGACCGCCTGGCGGGACCGGGTTGAGGAAGGTCGGGACTCCGCAGAGCAGGGTGCTGGCTAACGGCCAGTCGGGGTGACTCGCAGGAAAGTGCCACAGAAAACAAACCGCCGATGGCGAACCCCCGGGCTCGCACAGGTAAGGGTGAAAAGGTGCGGCAAGAGCGCACCAGCGCTCGAGGTGACTCGAGCGGCTCGGTAAACCCCACCCGGAGCAAGGCCAAGCGTGGGAAATGGGTTGCTCGCCCGCTCTTCGAGAGAAGAGCATTCCCCAGGTAGGCCGCTCAGATGGATGGCCACCCAAGCCCAACAGGGCTGGACAGAATCCCGCCTACAGGCCGGCTCACCGTCACTGACCGTCTGACCTGGGCTTATATCTTCAGGCTGGCGATTCGGTCCTCAGAAAGTCCTCAGTAAGACCGAATCCAGTCTCTTTGAAGGCAGCCTCGATGGCGCTCCTCGTCTTGTCTTCCGAATCAGGCCAGATGTGGGAATACGTGTCGAGCGTCTCCACCGCCGACGCGTGTCCGAGCCTGCTCTGAACGGCCTTGACCGACTGCCCTCCGGCAATCAGAAGGCTGGCGTAGCAGTGCCTCAGGTCGTGCAACACCGTGCCCGGCGGGCAATCGGCCGCTGCGACCGCGGGGCGCCACACCTTGGCTGAAAACCGATTCCGACGAAGGGCGTGGCCCTCATCGTCGGTGAAGATCAAGTTGTGGTCACCCACTCCGAACTCCGCGATGTGGGCCGCTAGGGCATCCACCACGACGCCGGGGATCGGAATCCTCCGCCGACTGGATTCCGTCTTCGGAGGCTGAAACGACGGCTCCCCCACGATCTGAACCAACTGCTGCTCGACTCGCAACTCTCGCTGAAGGAGGTGGACATGCTCAAGGGTCAGTCCGAATGTCTCTCCTTGTCGCAGGCCTGTTCCAGCCGCACAGATCACGAGAGCCTTATAGCGGGTGAGGACTGCCTCTGCGAGGGCGAAGACCAAACGAGGGTCCAGAGGGTGCACCAGTTTCCGCTCCTTCTTCGGCAACTTGATGCCCGGCATGGGGAGTGCGCCAGGATCCGGTCGTCGACCGCCGAGCGGAATACGCTCGCGGTGTACACGTAGATGACCTCCACGGTGGAGGGTGCCAGCTTCTCGCTCAATCCCTTCACGAAGGACTGGATGTCCGAGGGTTTGATGGAGGCAACGCGTCGGTTCTCGAACGCGGGCCGTATGTGATTGCTCATGTGACTGGCCACTTGGGCACGAGTGGAGGGACGATGGACCTGTCGATCAAGCCACAGGTCGGCCAAGGCGCCGAAGGTCTGCTTGCCCGCCATCGGGTCCACGTAGCTCCCGTCGAGTTTCGAAGCCTCCATTGTGGTCAACCACCGGTCGGCGTCGGTCTTCTTGTCGAAGTGTCGGGCGTGCTGAACTCCGTCGGGATCCCGATACCGAGCCCGGTACTTTCCAGATTTCAGTTTGCTCACGCTACCCACCTACCTCACCCGCCTTGGTGCCGACAGCAGGCCCCAGAAATCCCTCTTCCCTGGCCCGACTGATCCATCGACCTGCCGCCGCGCGCGACATGCCAAGTTGCTCCGCAACGAGTTGTGTCGGGGACTGACCCACCAGTACGCCAAGCCGATAGGTCTCCGCCACATGCGCAAGCAACTCCGTACCTTCCAAGCCCCTCGGATGGAGGGCTTCTTCGCGTTCCTTAGGGGCCTTCACCGAGTCTGCTACCTGAAGGCGACTCCACTCCTTGGATGCGTTCTCCATGCCGTCCGTGACGACGGTGACGATGATGTGTTCTGGTCGCTTCGAAGCATCGAGTGTTTCAACGCCGGCATGCACATGACTGATTGTGCGGCCGCTCCACATTGTCCGGTCGCTCTACACCCAGATGAGTACTACCGTGACGGCGAGACGGTCGCGGAGAGAGCACCACCACTTCCCTCACCGGGACAAAGACAGGAAGGACGCGACCTAATGGCACCAGCTCGGCGGAATCTGAAGGTCAGATACGGGCTCATAATGCTCGCGTTGGTCACCGTGATCGGGTTGATGACGGGGTTCGTCCCGTCGGTGTCCGCCGGAACCCCCCCGCCGACCACAGCGGTCCTGGTGCCCGCCAACGGGTCGACGCTGTCCGGAACGACGACCTCGGCCGCCACGGCCTCGAATGCCAGCAGCGTGTCGTTCGTTCTTTTCGGTGGTTCCTTTGGCTACTCGGGAAAGCTGCTGTGCTCGGCCGCCCTCACCTACTACGGCTGGTTGTGCACCTGGAACACGACGACTGTTCCCAACGGCTCGTACACGCTGGTCTCCTATGCGAGTAACTCCACCGAAACTGGGGTGAGCGCCGGAGTCAGCATCACGGTGTCTAACTTCCAGATCAACGCCTATGGAGGCACCGGTATCAGTGACCCAACGGCCATAACCAGCGGTCCCGATGGCGCTCTTTGGTTCACCAATGCCAGCGGCAACAGCTCGATCGGGCGCGTCACGACTGCGGGCGTCGTGACCAACTACACCGCCCCCAGCATCGTCGGACCGTCGGGGATTACCGCCGGCCCTGACGGCGCCCTGTGGTTTACCAACCAGGGGGTTTACAACGGCCCGACATACATCGGCAGCTCGATCGGAAGAATCACCACCGCGGGAGTCGTGACCGATTACACCGCCCCCAGCATTGACAGCCCACTAGACATCACCACCGGTCCCGACGGTGCCCTTTGGCTCGGTAATGCCGACGGCAACCCAGATACCGGCAGCCCATACAGCTCGATCGGAAGAATCACGACTAGCGGTGTGGTCACCAACTACGCAGATGGCGAACACATAGACAGCCCAAGTGGAATCATCAGCGGCCCCGACGGCGCTCTTTGGTTCACCAACCGCTATGGCGGCTCAATCGGGCGAATCACCACCGGTGGGGTAATCACCGACTATTCCGGAACCGGCGTCGATGAACCCGACGGCATCACTACTGGTCCCGATGGCGCTCTTTGGTTCACCAACTACGGCAACAACTCGATAGGACGAATCACAACTGGCGGTGTGGTTACTAACTACACCGGAACGGGAATCAGCGAACCAGAGGCAATAATTACTGGACCCGATGGCGCTCTTTGGTTCACCAACTACGGCAACAACTCGATAGGACGAATTACTACTAGTGGCGTGGTCACCAACTACACCGGAACGGGTATCGACGGGCCGACAGGAATCACAGTCGGACCAGACGGTGCCCTGTGGTTCGACAACTACATCGGCGACACAATCGGGCGGATAACGCCTTGACGCTCATCGAGAGAGAACGTTTCATGCGTGAGATCGGCAATGGATTCGTCGACCTCGTCGGGAGATACTTGAACGGAGCGAGTTCGGGAGCAGACCTCGCATCCGAGGAGTTCTGGAAGGATTGACTAAGTCGAAAGAACGCGATCAGGAACTACTATGGCTGCTTCGTAACCAAGCTCACCCGCCGACAACTGTCCCACGGTCAATCGGCACACTGCGCGGGTCAACTCGAAACCAGTCCTTGTACCAATAGGAATAGGCCCAGCGCCGTGAAAAGCAGCGCACCCGGTATGCCGACTCGTTTCATCAGCCTCTTCTGCTGATCGGCGAAGCGTTGGTTCCACTCCTGGACGGTCATCCTGCCCTGGCGGATCACAGGACTCACCCAATGCTCTAGCTGACGTGTATCGGCCGCACGGAGTCTCCAGTCCTCGTCACGGGAGTAGATGATCCCGAACACCAGAAACGCGACACCGATCACCATCGCCGCGGCGCCACCTATTGCCTCGGACCCCATTCGCACATTCTTCCTCATGCGGCGCAGCTCAAATGAGGCAGAACGATTCCGCCTACCCGAACTTGGGCAGCACCCGCACCGGCGTTACATTGGACCGGCGTGGAGAAGGGGGTCGGGATGTCGAAATATCGCGTTCATATACCCGAGCAGACGATCCTTGTCGATGGCAACCTATTGGATGGAGATCACGTTGCGTACTGGAAAGAGAACCACCGCAGTTTGGTCCTGTGAGACATCCCTCACGGAGCGTTCGCTCAGCTGGTTTACGAGTTGCAGCTAGTGGAGTGGTAACGCGGTTTATCGAGAGCCTCTTTCAAGCTCATCACTGCTGACAACGCGCCGAAGACGATCCCAACGGCGTACCGGTACTTCGGCACGACGATCAAATGACCAGTATGAGCTTTTGGCCGATGGGGTTCCCGTCTCCGAGCTTCTCCCGTATCGCCTGGTACCGAGAGGGTCGACTGCGTTGCTTGACGCCATCGGTCGGACCATTAGCGAAGTCCGAGCACGCGTCGAGGCACTCGATCCGGCCGAGCGCCCAGGGCACATAATCTTCGCCGTCATCACGGACGGCATGGAGAACGCCTCCAAGGAGTGGAGTCGGCTTCAGATCATGGATTCGGTTCAGGCTCGTATCGATGAGGGTTGGCACTTCACGTTCCTCGGTGCGAACCAGGATGCGATCCGAGAGGGCGGAAGCATAGGCGTAGCCCCGGGGTCGTCAATGACCTATGCAGCCACGCCAACCGGGACCCATGAGGCCGTCCGTGCTGCATCCGCATCAATGGGCCGGATGGGCCGCGGCGAAGCGGAGAGCCTTGAGTTCACAGAGGATGAGCGTCGTCGGGCTGCTGGGTAACGCTCTGCTTAGAGCACTGCCCTCCGAACCGGGTGCTGGGGCAGTCGGGCTTGTCCATTGTTGGCACTTTGCGCGTGCTGTCCGCGGACAGAGTGGCCAATCCGAGCCGCTGAACCTCCAACCGGGTCCGTCAGCTTCTCTCCGGAGCGGTGGCGCAGGCTCGAGTCCTGCCGGGGGCGCATGAGGATCGCAATCTGGGATAGGTGATAGGGGTACCTGAAACGTCCGCTTTGTCGCACGGCGGAGCTAATGGGCCAAAGTTGGTCGCCGACGCCTGTTCGAGGGACAAGGCTTGGGGCCTATTCAGAATCTGTATGAGATTTGGCGCCGGTTGCTGTCAGGTTCCCGCATAAAATGTGGCAGGCACCTGCTACGGGTAGGCGGGGCAGGTTTTCTGGTACGGCTGCTCAGGAACGTTTGCCGTCCATTGGGCCTGCGTCATGTTTCCTCTCACCTCACCGCACAGAACATGCAAGAACGAACTGAAGTTCCAGTTCCAAAGACTCTGTCGAAGGAGCTCTACCACACCATTGGACTCCCCGATGGCGAGGGCCTGGCCGTTCCGGCTGAAGGCGACGGTGTTGACCAGGTTGCCCTCGGACAGGTTGACCGTCTTCTTCCCACTGGCCGTGCTCCACAGCCCGACGTCACCGCCGTAGTCCCCGACCGCGAGGGTCTGGCCGTTCGGGCTGAAGGCGACGCTGTAGACCGAGCTGCCCTCGGACAGGGTACCCGTCCGCTTCCCGCTGGCCGTACTCCACAGCCCGACGTCACCGCCATTGTCCCCGACCGCGAGGGTCTGTCCGTTCGGGCTGAAGGTCACGCTGAAGGCCTCGCTGCCCTCCGACAGGGTGGCCGCCCGCTTCCCATTGGCCGTGCTCCGCAACCCGACGTCCCCGCCAGTGTCCCCGACCGCGAGGGTCTGGCCGTTCGGGCTGAAGGCGACGCTGTTGACCTGGTTGCCCTCGGACAGGGTGGCCGT
>PKYA01000028.1 GCA_003133545.1 Acidimicrobiaceae bacterium
TAGCTAGAGGGAGCCGGGAAGCGCACGCACGTTTGAGGCGTTGTAGGAGGTGTGGTCCCTCTTTCCGTGCTCGACCTGGCCACGGTGGCCACGGGGTCGACCCCGGCGAGGGCTCTGGCCCAGACGATCGAGCTGTCGACGGCCGTCGAAAGCCTGGGTTACTCCCGGCTCTGGGTGGCCGAGCATCACGGCATGCCCGCCGTGGCCAGCTCCGCTCCCGCCGTATTGATCGCCCATCTCGCCCAGGCGACCACGACGATCCGGATCGGCTCGGGTGGGGTGATGCTGCCCAACCACTCCCCCCTCATCGTGGCGGAGCAGTTCGGCACACTCGAGGCGCTGCATCCCGGGCGGATCGACCTCGGGCTGGGCCGGGCACCCGGCACCGACCAGGTGACGGCCCGGGCCCTCCGCCGCAGCCTGGATCTGAACGACGACAGCTTCCCCGATGACGTCGTCGAACTGATCAGGTACCTCCTACCCAGCGAGGGGCCGCCGCGGCACCCGATGGCCACACCGGGGAGCGGTTATCTCCCCGAAGTTTGGCTACTGGGTTCCTCTCTCTACAGCGCGCAGTTGGCCGGCATGCTCGGGTTGCCCTTCTCCTTCGCCTACCACTTCGCGCCCAAGTTGCTCGACGCGGCCCTCGACGCCTACCGGTCGAATTTCCGTCCTTCGATTCTGCACGACGACCCACGGACGATGGTGGCCGTGTCCGTCCTCTGTGCACCGAGCAAAGACGAGGCCCGATGGCTGGCCGGGTCGTCGGCTCTGAGCATCCTGCAGCTGCGCTCCGGCCGCCTGGGCCTTCTGCCCTCGCCCGAAGAGGCCGAGGCTTATCCCTTCACCGCAGCCGAGATGGCGATTGTCGAGGAAGCGACGGCAACGCACCTGATCGGCGAGCCGGAGGCGGTCCGGGACGGACTGCTCCAGCTCCACCAACGCACGAACGCTGACGAGATCATGCTCTCGACGCGGGCGCACTCCTACGAGACACGGCTGCGCTCGCTGTCGTTGGTTGCGCAAGCCTGGGGTCTGCGTGGCCCCGCAGGGTCGGCCTGAGGCCGCCTCGAGGAATGTCCGGCGGCGTCGTGCCCCGCCGGATTAGTGTCAGCCGGTGGGTCTCAGAGGACCGATCGGCTTGGTGGCCGTTGCCGCAATGAACAGTTGCGCGAGTTCGGCCGGACGACTCAGGAACGGTGAATGCGAGCCCTCGATGGCAAGAGGTTCGACGCCGAGACGCCGCGCCGTCACCTCTGCGAGCCACCGCGGCTGCGCGTGATCCTGGCGGCACACGATGAAACTGCGCGGCAGGTCGGCCTCCCAGAACCGTGGGACGGAAATGGGCGTCGTGGCCGTGTCCCCCGCGCTCTCGGACGTCAGCCGCGCGAAGGCCCAGCGAGCCGTTACGTCGTCGCAGTCATGGTAGAACAGCTCTTGCGCACCCTCCACGTCGGCAAGCGCCATTGAGCCGTCGTCATTGATGCGCAAGTGTTGGAGCATCCCCGTCACGTCATAATCGCCCTCTTTCCCGCCGTCGTCGCGGTAGACGAGTGACTCCTGCATGAGTCGTCCCTCGAGCGGCAGCGCCGCCGCCAGGTAGATCAGATGTCCGATGAGTTCGGGTGCGGCGTCAGCCGCACGGGTGATTTCGAGACCGCCGCCGGAGTGTCCGACGAGCACGTCGCCCGGCTGGACGACATTGAGCACGGCGTCGAGGCGGCCCGCCAGGGTGGCTTCTTCGTCGGCGCGCTCGCCGTGGCCGGGAATGTCAACGGCAATGGCCTCATGGCCGAGGTTCTCGAGCTCTGGGATCGTCCGGCTCCAACACCAGGCGCCGTGAAAACCACCGTGAATCAGAACAAAGCGCACGTCCGAACTCCTCCATCAGGCATCACTGCGCCAACTTGGTGTCAGACCCAGACACTATTCCTCACGTACGGTCAACGGTCAACGGACAACGGTCAATGGAGGCGGAGCGCTTCGCCAATTCGGGACCTGGCAAGAACCAGCTCACTGCGCGCCGGGTATCAATGTGGAGCTCTACACCATTGTCCATGCCGACCACAGATGGCCGGGTTCTCCAATAGTCATTCAGCCGACAACCAATGCGATCAACGCCACTACTCTCATTCTTGACTTCTTCGAGTCCCACCCTCTACGGAGACGACACCCGGTCAGCGCTCAGTAAGGCAGCTCCCCTGGTGAGCAGTCCCGAAAGTCCGGCTCAGGATCAACGTCAAACTGCACCGCCCTAATGGTGTCTTCGCCAGCCATGAGCGCTCGGGCGATCCGGTGCATCCCATCCATCACCCGACCGTCCCCTCCGAGGATGATCGGAAACGTTGGGTCCACGTCTAGGGTCAGCCGAAAGTGCTCCACCATTCGACGGACGGTCGGTTTGCAGTCGTAATCGAACCAATAGTTCGAGTCCACTTCATTGATAGAGGTAAGCGGCACATCGAACACTGGGAAACTTCGGGTCAACTCGATCAGCCTGTCCACGTCCCAGGCATCGAGTCGTTGCGTGCCCGGCCAGAAGTGGTACTGCTTACGCACGGTAGCAAGTCCTACCAGAATCAAAGCGAGCAGCTGGACGGAACGAAACCACTATTCGGAGACAGGTGGCAGTTGGTCGTCTATTCCAAATGAATGAGTCCTGCCGAAGTGGGCGTGAAACCGCACGCTCGGTAGTAGAAGTCTTCGAGATGATCGGCGAAATCCACGTGCAGCCATTCGCACCCAGCCCGGCCGGCTTCTTCCCTGGCCATCTGAACCAGTTGGGTGCCTATGCCTCGGGTCCGAACTTCGGCGGCAACCATGGTGTCCTGAATCCATGCATGAACTCGGCCATCCGAGATCACGTTTACGAATCCGACCAAGCGACCTGCATCGCGTGCTGTGACCCAGCCCAGGCTGTGCTGGGCAAGAAGAGTTCGCCAGTCCCACTCGTCTTCCGTGGTCACCGCGGTCTCGAATGCCTCGGCATGAAGCGCGTTGACCTCAACGCTCTCAACGTCACCCCGCCACTGGTAGATAATCGGCATCGACGCAGTATTCCAGCTTCGGGAATATTCCCCACCGGCCCGGCGAACCTGGGCAGCCTCGTGTTGCCGCCGCGTGGCTCGGACACCCAGCCTGTCTCTCTCACGCTGGTCCAGTCCCACTAGGATTGGGAGCGTGAGCGGACGGGTGCGGTACGCGGGACCACGCCGAATTCGCGTGACTGACGGTCATGAGGCCGAGGCCAAGGCGGCGCAGTTGCGCAAACGCCCGAACCGGATTAGGCTCTTCTTCTTCCGAGTGCTGGGTTTCCGGGGAGAGGTCGCCCCGCCGACGGGCCAGGGAGGCCACGCCGGTCCGTCTCACCAGCACCCCGTACACCACGAAGATTCACCCCCCGGCAAGTAGCCGCGCAAAGCGAGTCATTTGAGCATCCTGAATCAGCCACCGGCCGGCGAGCTGGTCAGGTATCAGCCGATTAGGTCTTGAGGAGCTGCGCATGCTGAAAGTCTGCGAACCAGCTCGCATATCTTTCGGCATTTTCTGACATGTGATCACGATCGACATGGTGGCCGACTTCGTGAAGCAGAACGTCATAGAGGTAGAACCGGCGGAGGCTTGAAGAGTCGAACTGGAGCGTCGCCCCATCCCACGACGTTCCCAGCGGCGTGGTGGACACGGGTCTGGGTGTAGGAGCCCCAAACGTGGCGAGTCGCCCAGCGCGTCGTCCCTGATGCGGCACCACAGGCTTTCCGGGTGACCGGGGGACCACCTCGTAATACCGAAACGCCATATTCCGGCATACGGAGACACCCCTAGCACTCTCTCGAGCCTCGCATTCATGCCGCCACCGCTTCGTCGGCGGGAGGACACGATGCCGCAGTACTGTCGCGCAAAACCCACCAGCACTAGGAGGCAATGGCTATGACCGCTGCAGCCGAATCATCCCTCGCCAAGATCGTTGACACCCACGAGGCCGCCGAGGCCGCCCACGACGCTGCAGGCGTCGCCAACACATTCGCCGCCGATGGGATCCTCGACCCGAAACCGACCGGTGCAACCTTCAGTGGCCCTGCAGCCATCACGACCTGGTACGCAGACCTGTTCAAGGCCTTCCCCGACCTCGCTCCGGCGCTAGTCAACCGTTACCAGGACGGCGACGTCATCATCGATGAAGTCGAGTTCAGCGGCACGCACAACGGCCCATTCCTGGGTATCCCCGCGACTGGTAAGCCGGTCAAGGTGGCGGCCAGCATTGTGTACGAGTTCGCTAACGGTGCCATTGCCCGCGAGTCCGCATACTGGGATGTGGCGACCATGCTGATCCAGATGGGTGTCCTCCCCGCGCCGACATCGTAGGGGCGACGTACTCGGTTCGAACTGGGTCGAGGTTCTGACGCCTTCCACCGCCTAGGCGGTCGCCGCCCGTAGCGGCGCGCTCCGAGCCACCATTCCCGCAGGGCCAAAGCGACAGGACGGCCTGCCCGTAGCGCTTCTGTCCACGATTCCTGAGGGATTCAGCATGAGTAATGAAACGCACAGAAATCAAGCGACGCCTACCCGTTCTGGGACACGTTAGTGGTCGTGGAGAATGGAACGTTTCGACGAGGCAGTTCGTTAGTAAGGGTGACGCTAGGGAACAGGACGATGTTCGTATGGACCTGCTGGGCTCACGAAGGCACAGCCCCGACTTTGAGGCCTTCGTCGAAATGCACGCAACTCGCCTTCTTAGGAGCGCCTATTTTCTGACGAGGGATCGGGGAGCGGCGGAGGACCTGGTTCAGTCCACGCTGCTGGAGACTTTTACCCATTGGCCCAAGGCACGAGAGTCTCCGGCGGCCTACGCCAATCGGGTTCTGGCGAATCTGAACCGGGACCGCTGGCGTCGCCAGGCGACGGGTCGTCGCCATCAGCAAGGTGAAGAGGAACGTGAACGCCTGAATTCTGCGCGAAGAGATCCCGATCCGACCAGCGGGCAAATCGAATCCCAGCTTGAGAGAACAACCATGCTTGAGGTGATCAACTCACTACCCGACCGCCAGCGCGAAGTCCTCGTGCTGCGTTTCTATCTCGACCAGAGTGTCCCCGAAATCGCCGAAGCTCTCCGCATTCCAGAGGGCACGGTCAAGTCGTCCTTAAGTCGAGCCATTGCTCGAATGCGCCACCTCTTGCTTCCAGTTCAGTGTTCCCCGATCCATGGAGATACCTAATGTCAACTGATGACCAGCTCAAGCTACTTATCCGAGGGGAGCTAGATGCGGCACTGCCGGATCTAGTACCGGCCCCTGATCTTGCACTTGAGGTGCGTCGTCGCTATAGAGAGCGCAAGTTGAAGCGAGCAGGACTGGCGGGATTGGTCGTCGTCGTTTTGACCGTCGGCGCAGTGTCAGCGAGTGCATTGACGAGGGCTCCGCGTGAGGGAGGCCGTTCGACCGTGGATTTGGCTGGCTACACGGTGACGCTGCCACCGGGGGTGCACGCGAGCCACTTACAGTTTCTCCCTTACGTTTCCTCGCCCCAGCCACCGTTGACTTCCGCCCTGGCCGAGTGCAAAGCCGGAGCGGACGTTGGCTTCTTGATGAACTCTCCAGCAGCATGGGGGCCTCCTCCGTTACAACAGCCGGCCCTGTCCAACTTCGTGGTTACTTCGCCCTCGAGCAGCGGGTGCGTGTCCGGTCTCATGACTCTTCCCTATGGAAGTGGGACTGCACCGACTCCTGATCTCGTCGCCCCATCGGGGTCAACGAGTGTCGACATCGGTCCGTATCCGACCGAGGAGTTCGATACCGGGGGTAGCTACGTCGCGGCGACACAGTTCGAGTTCGCCTACTACGTCCAGCTTCCGGCCTCAGGTGGCGGCTACCAGGATCTGATTGTGGCGTCCTTGGGCATTCCCCGGCCGGAAGTAATCGAGTTGATCCAACAAGTAGTTGCCCAATACGAGACTTCTGCGCCAGCGACCGGTTAGGTGTCCCACCCCAATGGTGCCGGAGTGGGCGGCCGGGCTGGTGTCACGATGGTTCTGATCTAGGTCTTGCCGACGAGGTAGGACTCCTCAGCCCAGATCCCACGGCCCATGTACTCGCACATGGGGGGCACCCCTGGCTACACGGATCCCTGTCCGGCTCGGCTCCCGATCCCGCTAGACCTGCACTGGTAAACCCGAGTGATCGAAGGGAGCGTTTGACATGCCGAGGACCTGGTTCATCACCGGAAGCTCAAGAGGTTTTGGTCGAGAGATCACTGAGGCCGCGCTCAAGCGGGGAGACCGCGTCGTCGCCACGGCCCGGAAGCCGGATCAGCTCGATGCTCTCGTGAAGACCTACGGCGAGCAGATCTTGACGTATGCACTCGACGTGACGGACTCGGACGCAGCGAGGACAGCGGTCGACGCAGCAATCAACTCTTTTGGGTCTCTCGACATTGTTGTCAACAATGCGGGCTATGCCGACAGCGCCCCCATCGAGGAGATGACAGAAACAAGCTTTCGGGAGCAAATCGAGACGAACCTGTTCGGCGTGGTCAACGTCACAAAGGCAGCGCTGCCTCTATTCCACCAGCAGCGTTCTGGTCATTTCCTCCAGTTCTCATCAATCGGCGGGCGAGTAGGCGGTTCGCCGGGACTGGGTGCATACCAGACAGCAAAGTTTGCGGTCGAAGGATTCTCCGAGGTGCTCAACGCCGAGGTGAAGCCGCTCGGCATCAAGGTGACGATCATTGAGCCCGGTGGCTTCAGGACCGACTGGGGCGGTTCGTCGATGCACACCTCTACTGTCGGGGCCGACTACGAGGACACGGTCGGGGCCATGAACCGCTTTCGAGAATCAACCGTCGCGACATGGCGTGGTGACCCGAAGCGAGCAGCAAACATCATTCTTGATCTTGTCGATCTGGACGAACCTCCGCTGCGCCTGTTGCTCGGAGATGGTGCCGTGAAGTCAGCCGACAAGTCTTCACGGGAACGAGCCGCTGAGGCCGAGCAGTGGGCGGAGATGAGCCGGTCGGCAGACTTCCCGGAAGGCGAATAGCGCGATTTGCTCACACTCGAATTTCCGACGCTCGCCCCACGAACGCCAGATCTGCAGCAATTCATTCCCGGGCTGTGCGGATTCTAAGGTTGAACGATGACGACCTCGATGATTGGCCGAGTCGCCGTTGTGACCGGAGTTAGTCGGCGGGCGGGAATCGGGTTTGCCATTGCCAGGGACTTGCTGGCATCGGGAATGACCGTGCTGATCCAGTCGTGGACTGCCCACGACGCCGAACAGCCATGGGGTCGTGACCCCGTGGGTATGCCGGGAGTGATCGAGGCGCTCCGAAAATTCGGAGGACGCCTTGAGCACATAGAGGTCGACTTTGCCCTTCCGGACGCACCGGCCGCGGTTGTCGGCACAGCGGTTACGGCACTTTGGGCACGTCGATGTGATCGTGGCCAACCATGCCACGAGCTCGGGAAAGCAGACGCTTCGCGATGTCACGGTCGAGGAGTTGGACCGCAGCTGGGCAGTCAACGCCCGCGCCAGCGTGTTGCTGACACAGGCGTTTGCAGCCCAACATGACGATGCGCGAGGTGGGGGGAGGGTGATCCTCTTCACTTCAGGCCAACACCTTGCCCCGATGGCTCAAGAGGTGCCCTACGCGATCAGCAAGGGAGCGATCCAACAGATGACGCTCACCTTGGCCGACGCCCTCGTTGACCGTGGCATCACGGTGAACGCCGTCAATCCAGGACCCACAGACACCGGATGGGCCGATCCGGACCTGTTTGATCAAGTCCGATACGCACTTCCCGCAGGCCGGTGGGGTTCTCCCGATGACGTCTCTCACCTGGTGACTTGGCTCGTTTCCGACGACAGCGCCTGGATCACGGGTCAGGTGCTCAATTCCGAAGGTGGGTTTCGTCGCTAGAAGATGTGATGCACGCCTTGCCGTGACCCCATACTTGAGCTGTGCTCCTCATCGATGCAGCGAACGTCGTGGGATCACGCCCGACCGGCTGGTGGCGGGACCGATCTGGAGCAGCTCGCGCGTTCGTCGAGGAGGTGAGCGCAGCCCTGGGATCGGGCCGGCTCAGCGAACCTGTTGTTGTCGTCCTCGAAGGGAAAGCTCGCGATGGAGTCCGGGCGGGCACGGTTGATGGCGTGACGGTCGTCCATGCCGCTGGCAGCGGTGACGACATGCTCGTTGACTTGACCTCGGACGCGTCTGATCAGGTGACGCTGGTCACCGCGGATCGCGCGTTGCGGCAGCGGGCTGAGGCTCTCGGAGCAGAGGTGGTTGGACCTCGATGGCTCATCCAACGACTCGAGCAATGAACCGGACGTTTCGGCTCTGGGTAGAATCGGCACCGAAGGGATGACCCCACTTGTCCTCGGAACCAGGAAAGAGAAGCGGGCATGGAGAAGAGCGGATCGCAGAAGAGCAAGTCTCCGTCTCAGCTGATAGACGCGAGGATCAAGGAGCTGGGCGACTGGCGGGGCGAGACGCTCAGCCGGCTCCGTTCCCTCGTGAAGCAAGCCGATCCCGAAGTCGTCGAGGAGTGGAAATGGAGAGGGGTTCCGGTGTGGTACGACAACGGAATGATCTGCACAGGCGAGACCTACAAGGAAGTCGTGAAGATGACCTTCGCCAAGGGGGCGGCTCTGAAGGATCCTTCGGGCCTCTTCAACTCCAGTCTTGACGGGAACACGAGGCGAGCCATCGACTTCCGCGAGGGCGAGAAGATAGACGAGAAGGCATTGAAGACGCTCGTGCGCGCCGCCGTGACGCTGAACAAGTCCACAGCCAAAAGCTGATCCACGTCAGCAGGCACTGCTGGTGTGCGGGCCCAGTCTCAGTGGTAAAGGTTGGGCTACGACTCGGCGACGCCCTTCAGGTTGGCGAGGGTGGCCTCAATGCCCGATTCGGTCATCCGCTTCAATTCCTCGAACTGCTCGTCACTTAGGGCACTCAGGCGCTCGTTCATCCGGATGATCTGCCAGGACTCTTCCACTTCCGTGCCCTCATCCACCGGTCTGAACCGATAGACCCATTCGGCGACGCCCTCATCCTTGCCTCCCACTACCCAGCCGAACGCACGACCCGGTTCGGCGACCACGACCTCGCAGTGGCGGTCCCAGGGTTCGCGTCCTTCCGCTTCGTTGTGGCCGGTGAACCATGCCCCCTCTTCTGGGGATGATCCTTCGTCCCACCACGCCGACTTGCAGATCGGGCTCAACTCACCGATCCGGGTCACATCCGAAATGATCTCGTAGACCTTCTCCGGCGGGGACGCCACCACAGTCGTACGTGTCACCTGGAGATCCGACAGATCCATACCCGTTACCCTCCCTTTGCCCACTCTCGCTGCCGCGCCACGATAGCTGTGCCGATGGCCGGCACCCGATCGCCGAAGCTATGGTTTGGCCATGTCGATCCTTACGCACAAAATGTCCTCCCTCGACGGCCAACCTCTTGACCTCGAAGCGCTCCAGGGCAAGGCGGTCCTCGTCGTGAACGTGGCCTCCAAGTGCGGCCTGACGCCGCAGTACACGGGGCTCGAAGAGCTCCAGCGCACGTATGGCGACCGCGGGTTCACGGTCCTCGGCGTCCCGTGCAACCAGTTCGGCGGCCAGGAGCCCGGCACTTCCGAGGAGATCGCCACGTTCTGCTCTTCCACCTATGGCGTGACCTTTCCCATCACCGAGAAGGTCGACGTCAACGGCAGTCATCGGCACCCGCTCTATGGTGCCCTGACCGAGAACCCCGATGCAGAGGGTGCCGCCGGTGACATCCAGTGGAACTTCGAGAAGTTTCTCATCTCCCCGACGGGCGAAGTCGTAGGCCGCTTCCGTCCCACGGTCGCCCCGGATTCCAAAGAGCTCGTCGGCGCCATCGAGTCCATCCTGCCCAACTAGGCGACGGACCCGACGGCCAATCTCGCAAAACGGAGGCTTGTTTCTACATGTCCGACAGCTGGAAGACGGTCAAGGCCGGCGACGTCCGCACGGGCGACGTCGTACGCATACCGAGCGGTGACCTGATCACCGTGTCGCGCATCGAGACTTCATTCATGGGTATGCCAACGATGATGGCATTCATCGAGGACACCGACGAGCGCTGGTACAAGCACCCCGTCGTTTCCGATGGCGACGTGGAGATCCGCGCCTCGGAGTAACGCCTCAGCGGGGCAGCCCGAGAATGCGGTCGCCGATGATCGTGCGCTGGATCTCCGAGGTGCCGCCGGCAATCGTCGCCGCCTTGGACCACAGCCATTGGCGCTGCCACTTCCCGGCCATGGGGTTGTCAGTCGCCTCACCCCAGAAGGGCGAGGCGACGTCGAGCACCAACAGCGCGGCGTCAGACAGCGACTGGGTCATGTCGGCCCAGGTCAACTTCACCACACTGGACTCCGGTCCGGGCCCGTCGCCGTGCGTCAGCCGTGAGAGGGTCCGCCAGTTGTGCAGGCGCAGGACCCGCAGCTTGACGGCCGCCTCGGCCAGGGCGTCGGCCACCTCGATATTCTCGAGCGTTCCCAGCTCGTTGGCCAAGGCGTAGAGCTCGTTCAGGTAGACCTCGTGCACGACCTGCTCCTTGAAGGGGAATGTCGTGCCCCGCTCGTGCGCCAGCGTGGTGTTCGCCACCGACCAGCCCCGGTTCAACCCACCGACGAGGCAGTCCAAAGGTACGAACACCTCATCGAGGTAGACCTCGTTGAATTCCGACTCGCCGGTGATGGTGACCAGGGGGCGGATGTCGATACCCGGAGAGGTCATGTCAACCACCAGATAGGACAGCCCCGTGTGCTTGGAGGCTTCAGGGTCGGTCCGCACCAGTGCGATCCCCCAGCGCGCGAACTGTGCGTAGCTGGTCCAGACTTTCTGGCCTTGGAGGACCCATCCCCCCTCAGTCGGGATGGCCCTGGTGGTGAGGGAGGCCAGATCGGAGCCGGCGCCTGGCTCGCTGAAGAGCTGGCACCAGATCTCCTCGGCACTGAGGATGCGCGGGAGCCAACGCGCCTTTTGCTCCTCGGTGCCGTGGGCCAAGATCGTCGGGCCAACGTGATTGATCCCGTTGCGGTTGACCGGTTGGGGAGCTCTCGAGCGGGCATATTCCATGTTGAAGATGGCGACCTGGAGCGGAGAGGCGCCACGACCGCCGTAGGCCTCGGGCCAGTGGATGCCCACCCAGCGGTCCGCTGCCAATCGCGCCTGCCAGCCGCGCCCCCACTCGAACTCCTCCTCGAGCGAGCGGAAGCCCGGCGCCAGCGCCACGTTGGACGCCAACCAGCTGCGGACTTCGTCGCGGAAGGCCTGCTCCTCAGCCGTCAGTGCGAGATCCATCGCCCCATCCCCGTCATGGCGCTCATCGTGCCACGCTCAATTCGGCCGCACGTGCCTTGAGGGCGGACCGGTCCGGTTTGCCGGCGGCCAGCAGCGGTAGTTCCTCGAGGTGCACGACGACCTCGGGCGTTTTGAACCGGGCCACTCCATGCTCTGCGAACCAGCGCCGGCACTCGGCGGCGTCGATCTCTCCGGACCCCACGACGAAGGCCACGACCTGCTCGCCCAACCGGGGGTCCGGTCGCCCGACCACCACCGCCTGCCTGATCCCCGGGTGCAGCTCCAGCGCACGTTCCACCTCGGAGGAAGAGATGTTCTCGCCGCCTCGGATGATCAGCTCCTTGATCCGCCCGGTGATCGCCAACCAGCCCTGATCGTCCATCACCCCGAGATCGCCGCTGCGAAACCAGCCCCGGTGCATACTGCCGGCCGTCTCGGTGGCGTCGGAGTACCCGGCGAAAAGCTCGGGACCCCGGATCCACACCTCGCCCTCCGCTCCCCCTGGGCACCAGCGCAGCGTGGTGGGATCAGCAATGCGGATCTCGGCCTCGCCCACCGCCCGCCCATCGGTGTCGCGGCAACGTTCCTGAGGATCTGAGTTGACACAGGTGGATACCGTCGGCGCCTCGGTCGATCCGTAGCTGCGCTTGACGATGGCACCCAGGCCGAGGTGGGCCGCCTCAATGAACTCAGGGCTGACACCCATCATGCCGCTGGAGACCACCCGCATGCTGGCGACCTTGGCGGGTGAGAAGTCCGCCGTCTCCATCATGGCCGTGAAGATCGTCGGGGGACCGATCATGTAGCTGACCCGTTCCGTCTCAATCAGACCCAATCCTCTCTCGGCATCCCAACGTTCCATCAGCACCGTGCGCATGGCTGCGGCGCCCGGAACGAGCACCGCGTTGAGCAGTCCCGAGACATGCGCCAGAGGCGCCGGCATGAGGACGGCGTCGGTGACGGAAAGGCCGTGCACGCCCGTCATCACTTGTGCCTTGTACGCCAGGCCCCGGTGCGTGTGGAGAACGGCCTTGGGCCGCCCGGTGGAGCCCGAGGTGAAGATGACCACCGCTACATCGGCCGGATGATTCGGGCTGGTGCGCACGGGCGTGCCCCCCAGCAGCTCGTCGAAGCGCGATCCGGCGTCCCGCATGCCGATGACACCGTGGTGCTCGGACAGGGGGAGGGAGGTGGACGAGAACGTCACGGCGGGCTCGAGCAGCTCCACCATGTACCCGACCTCGGCTGCCCCGAACTGGTGGTGCAGCGGCGCGGCGACGGCTCCGCACCTCCAACAGGCCCGGTAGAGGACCAGGGCCTCCCACCAGTTGGGCATCTGCCAGGCAACCACGTCCCCGCGGCGGACGCCCATGCGGCGCAACCCGCCGGCCAGGCCCGCCACCATGGCCTCGAGCGCCATTCCGTCGAACCTGGTCTCGCCGTCGACGAGGACGGCGCCCGCGTCCGCCGGGCGCTGACGCATCACCACATCGAGCACCGGGACGTCCCAGGGGCCTCCGGGCGCGCGGTAGCGCTTGGCCCCCGGGGCCTGATACGTCGTCGCAAGTTTCATCGGATTGCTCACACTATCGGCGGCCCCCGACGCAGGGCGAAGCCGTGCAGCAGCGTGCGTCGGCCGTGCGTCACGACGCCGTGGGGCCAAATCGAGCGAGATGCGCCAGGGCCGCTCCGCAAGGGCGGTGGTAGCTTCGCTCCTTCGACACCCGCTTCGGACCGGAGGAACGACCGTGGCAGCAGAGGGGGAACAAGGAGGCGACCCTGATTCGGCATCGGGGCCAGTCGCAGCCACGGGTGCGCGCGTGTGGGCAGCGGAACCGACCGTCACCTTCGAGGGGCGCCCGTTGCGGCTCGGCCTCACGACACCGGTGCTCACCATGCTTCCCGACAACCACGCGTCGTGGGAGATCGACGCCACCATTGCGGACGTGGCGGAGATCGCCAAGGCGGCTGATCGGCTCGGCTACTCCCATCTGAGCTGCAGTGAGCACGTCATCATCCCGACCGACGTCGCTCCGGTCCGCGGCAGCCGCTACTGGGACCCACTGGCCACGTTCGGCTACCTCAGCGCCGTCACCACCCGGATCCATTTCGCCACCAACGTCCTGGTCCTCGGCTACCACCACCCGCTCGAGATAGCCAAGCGCTACGGAACGCTCGACCAGGTAGCCGGTGGCCGGGTGATCCTTGGACTCGGCGTCGGCTCGCTGCGCGAGGAGTTCGACCTGTTGGGCGTCCCCTTCGAGGACCGGGGAGCCCGCGCCGACGACGCACTTCGGGCGCTGCGTGCTGGCCTCTCCACCCAGCGCCCCGAATATGCCGGCACGTACTACACCTTCTCGGACGTGGTGCTCGACCCCTGTGCGCGCCAGCCATCCGTCCCGCTGTGGATCGGGGGGCGGACGGCGCGCTCGCTCCGCCGAGCCGTCGAGCTCGGAGACGGTTGGGTCCCCTTCGGGCTTGGTGCCGGGGACATGGGCGCCATGATCGCCAAGGCACGCCAAAGCGCCGCATGGGCGGCACGCCCACAACCCATAGAGCTCGTGCTGCAGAACAACAGGCCCGCCGATCCCGCGGCTGATCCCGAGGGCGCGCGCCACATCGTCAGCCGTCTCGTCGAAGCCGGGGCCACCGCCGTACAGCTCCGGATCATCCATCATTCGGTCAGCCACTATGTCGAGCAGCTCGAAGCGATGGTCAGCGCGCTGGCGTAGGTCCCGACAGGTGCGCGGGAAGGGTGCGCATATCGTCGAACACCACCACGCCGTCCAGGGACAGCTTCGAGGCCTCCGTGACGCCTCCGGCGAACCCGAACACCACCATCCCGGCTGCCAATCCCGCTGTCACGCCGGCATGGCTGTCCTCGACGACGGCACACCTTCGGGGCGCGACGCCCATCTGCTCGGCGGCATAGAGGAAGACGTCAGGGGCGGGCTTTCCGTGCGCAACCTCGTCGGCGCTGAAAATGCGGCCCTCGAACCTCTCCAAGAGCCCGGTGAGCCCCAACGTGAAATGCATCTTGACCTGGCTTCCGCTTGACGCCACGCAACAAGGGACCGAGAGCTGATCGAGCGCGTCGACCACCCCTTCGACGGCAACGAGCTCTTGCTCGAAGACCTCCCTGTAGCGGCACTCGAATTCCGATTCCCAGTCGACGCTCCGGCCGAGCTGGCTCTCTATTTCGTCCTGCATGTGACGCGCTGATCTTCCTACGAAACGCTCGACGATCTCCGATTCTGAGAGCGGCCAACCCAAGGAGGCGAGAATGCGCGCCTCGGTGCGCACGGCGAGTCGCTCGCTGTCGACGAGCACACCATCGCAATCGAAGATGACCAGATCGACGCTCGGCACGATGAAGGCCTCTCTGCAAGCGCCGCCTTCAGCGCGATCTCGGGAGGCCCAACCCGCGCTGGGCAATGATGGTGCGCTGGATCTCGCTCGTCCCTCCATAGGTCGTGGCACCCAGGGCAAAGCGGAAGGAGTATTCGGCCGCGCCGTCTTCGATGGCGGTGGGATCGCCCATGCTGCGGAGCCCGTCGGGTCCCAGCATGTCCATGAAGTCGGCTCCCTGGCGCGTGATCGCCTCGGAGGCGAAGAGCTTGCCCATGGAGCCCTCGACCCCGGAGGTGCCCTGGGTCGACTCGACCCAGGCACTGCGCCGAGCCAGCAGCGTGCTCACCTCGTTCTCGGCCGCCGCCCGGCCCAGGCGGGCCCGTATGGACGGATCCTCTGACCGGGGGTGACCGTGCTCGTCGGTGGTGGTGGCCGCCCAGTGCTCCATGGCGGAAAGGAGCCGGACCGACTCGCCGCCCTGGGCCCCGGAACGCTCGAAGGTGAGACCGACCGTCATGACCTCCCAGCCGCCATCCACCTCACCGATGCGCATGCCGTCGTCCACCCGCACGTCGGTGTAGAAGGTGAGGTTGGTCCGCTCACCCGACAAGGTGTGGACGGCGCGGATCTCGACGCCTGGCTGCTTGAGCGGCACCAAGAACGTGGTCAGGCCCTGGTGCTTGGGCACGTCCGGGTTGGTCCGGGTCAGCATGAAGACGTAATCCGCGTCCTGCGCGTTGGTGGTGAACATCTTCTGACCGTTGATGACCCACTCGTCGCCGTCGCGGACGGCGCGCGCCTGGGCGGCGGCCACGTCGGATCCCGACTCGGGCTCGGTGAACCCGAGGACGATGATGATCTCTCCACCCAGGGCCCGGGGCAAAATGAGCTTCTTCTGCTCCTCGGTGCCGATGAGGCGGATGACGTTGGCGATCATCAAGGTGGTACCGGTGCCGTACGTGGGGGCGCCAGCCCGCTGGAATTCTTCTGCGAAAGCCAACACCTCGAGACGGTCACGACCCTGACCGCCGTACTCCACCGGCCAGCCCGGCGCCAACCAGCCCCGCTCCACCAGCTTGCGATGGAAGTCCCAGTTGTGATGGATCCCCGTCTCCTCCATCTGTGCCTTTACTTCAGGCGTCAGGGCCTCGTCGAGGAAGGCCCGGGCTTCGGCCCGGAACGCGTCGCTGTGCTCACCCAGGCGGAAATCCATCTTCATGCCCCCTTTGCCGCGGCGGCCAAGCGGTGCGCTGCCGCTTGCCCGAAGGCCACGTCCGGCTCGACGAATTGCGACGGCCACGCCTTGGCCCGTCGGAAGTACAGCTGGATGTCGTACTCGACCATGAACCCGTAACCACCGTGATAATGAAGACTGCGATAACTCGCTTCCCGCGCCGATTCGGCATTGAAGCCGAAGGCGAGCGGCGCCAGCTCGGGCGTCCGCTCGGGTTCGACTTCGGCGGACCACGCTGCCTCACGCGCCAAGAGCATGCCGCCTTCGACGGCCGTCACCGCAGCGGCCAGACCGTGCGACACGGCCTGGAAGGTCCCGATGGGCACTCCGAAGGCCTTGCGTTCCTTCACGTACTCGACCCCGATCTCGATCGACCGCGTCCCGATGCCGACCAGCGCGTTGGCCATGAGAATCATCCACTCGCGACGCGCCTCTTCGAAAAGCCGTTCCGCTCCCTCGCCGGACGCCAGCACCACCATGCTGGCGGGTACTTCGAGGTCCGCCAACGGCAGGGAACCGATGTTGCCCACCGCCTGCCTCTTGGTGTCGGGGGTGAACAGCGCAATGCGCCTCCCGTCCAAGAAGATCACGTCGTCGCACACCGCGCCGGCCGGCACGAGAGGGAGAACCCCGGCCGGGGGAGGGTGCAACGCCATCGTGACGAGCCGCGTGCCGTCAAGTACCGGCGCGAGCGCCTTCCGGGCGGCATCGGACCCGATCCGGGCCAAAAGCCGGGCGGCCACCTGTGCCTCCACCAGGGGGGCCGGGCCCAGGTAGCGCCCGTGCTGCTCAGCCACCAGGGCCAGGTCGAGCAAGGAGGCGCCCGATCCTCCCGAGTCCTCGTCCACCGCCATCTCGACGGCACCGTTCTCCTTGAGCCGGGCCCACAGATTGGGGTCATGCCCCAATGGTTCCGCGGCGCGGACCCGTTCCGTCGACGACTCCTTGGCGTAGAGGGCACCAAAGGCGTCGACGAGCTGTTGCTGTTCACCCGAAAGGTTCAGGTCCATCGCGCCGGCTCCTCCCATGGCCTCGGACCCGAGGCTCTTTCAATCCGGGCCTCACCCGGAGGACCGCAGCACCCAATCTAGGCACCCCCAGGTCCACCCTGGCCAATCGCGCCGGGCGCACCGGGCGCACCGGCACGGCGCGGCAGCCAGGTACCATGCGGCGCCGGTGGGTGTACCGCCGCAGTTCGGGGAGGTGGCGAGTGTCGACGCTGGATGGCTATCGGATCGTGGTGGTGGGGGCGTCGTCGGGCATCGGACGCGAGGTCGGGATCCAGGCCGTGCAGGCGGGCGCGTCCGTGGCGTTCGCCGCCCGGAGGGCCGACCTGCTCGAGAGTGCGGTCGCGGTCGCCCGCGGCGGAACAGGTGCGCAGTGCTTTGCCATCCCGTGCGATGTGAGGGACGACGCCCAGTGCGCCGGTGCCGTCGAAGAGGCGGTGGCCAGGTTCGGCGGGCTCGATGCCGTCGTCTACGCCACCGGGAAATCTCCACTGGTGCGGAGCCACGACGCCGACGGCGACACCTGGCGTGAACTCTTCGAGACCAACGTGGTCGGGGCGGCCATGGTCACCCGGGCCGCCCTCCCCCACCTGAAGTCCACCGGGGGCAGGATCGTCTTCTTGGGCTCGTCGTCGGTGGGCCGCCCGTATCCCGGCCTGGTGGCCTACACCACAACCAAGGCTGCCCTGCACGAGTTGGCCCGAGGCCTGCGCAACGAGCACCCGTGGCTGCGGCTGACCACGTTCGTCGTCGGCCCCACCATCACTGAGTTCGCCAACAGCTGGGACACGGATCTCTTCATGGAGATGCACGGGCGGTGGTCCGTCGAGGGCTACCCCGCCGGTAATGCCATGGCGGTCGAGGACATGGCGGCCCAGGTGATCCGGGTACTGGCCAGCGGGGCCCGCATCGACGAGGTGCACGTCATGCCCGATAATCCCGCCCCCGCCACCGAGGGGGATGCCACGGGTACGATCGGAGCGAGCACCACACCCGATTGAGGGGGACAGCCCATGACCGAGACCGCACTGAGTGAGACGCCGCTCGAGTTCGACCCGTTCTCCGAGGAGTACTTCAACGGAGCGTATGACCTCTATCGGCGTATGCGCGACAACGCCCCCGTCTACTTCAGCGAGCAGTACGGCTTCTGGGCCCTGTTCCGCTACGAGGACGTGTGTGCCGCCCACAAGGATTGGCAGACCTTCTCATCCGCGCACGGCGTCGACCTTTCCACGCTGAACACCGACGAATCGATCATCCGCATGTACCGCTCCATCATCATGATGGACCCGCCGGAGCACGACCGCCTGCGGGCGCTCGTGTCGCGGGTGTTCACCCCGCGGGCGGTGGGTGCCCTCGAGCCCATGGTTCGCGAGGTCATCGTCTCGTTCTTGGCCCCGTTCGACGACGCCGATTCCTTCGACGCCGTCGCCGATTTCAGCGGGCCGTTCCCCGTCGAGATCATCTCGCGCATGCTGGGCGTGCCCGAGGGGGAGCGCCAGCAGATCCGGCACTGGCTCGATGTCGGCCTGCACCGGGAGCCCGGGCAGATGGAACCGACACCCGAGGGCATCGCGGCCCAGATGGAGAGCGGCGCCTACTGGCTGGAGCTCACCGAAGCCAAGCGGCGCCAACCGACCGACGACATGATCAGCCGGTTGACCCAGGTCGAGGTGGACCGCGGCGACGGGGAGATGACCCGGCTCGAGAACGAGGAGATCGCCGGGTTCGCCAGCCTGCTCGGAGGGGCGGGCGCCGAAACCGTCACCAAGCTCGTGGGCAACGCTGCCTACTTGTTCCACCGGCATCCGGACGAATACCGCAAGGTCATCGATGACCCGGAGAAGATCCCCGGCGCCGTGGAGGAGATCCTGCGCTACTACCCCCCGTCCCAGTACCAAGGGCGCTACTCGGTGCGCCCCTCGACCCACAGCGGGGTGACCGTCCCTGCCGGGTATCCCACCATATTGGTCACCGGATCGGCCACCCGCGACGAGCGCTTCTTCGACCAGCCCGACACCTTCAACGTGGACAGGCAACCGACCCTGGCACTCGGGCTCGGCTATGGGATCCACAGCTGCCTGGGCGCCGCCCTGGCCCGCATGGAGAGCCGCATCGCCATAGAAGAGCTGGCCAAGCGCTGGCCGAGCTTCGCGGTCGACGAGGCCGGCCTGGCCCGGGTCCAGATGTCCAATGTGGCCGGCTACTCCAACGTGCCGGTGCACCGCGCGCGCTAGCGGGCCCGGCCTGCTTCCCGCTCAGCGCTTGGTGGAGGGACCTTCCACGGCGTCGGCCACCGACACCAGGACCGGCGGGGGGTTCCTCCAGTCGGCCACGCCGTCTTCGACCACGGCCACCGGGTACTTGCTCTCGTGGACCTCGGCCCAGTGCGAGTGGTTCAGCTGGTGCAGGGTGAAGCAGGCCTGCAGCGCGTTGTAGAAGCCCATGTTGTCGACCGTCTGGTTCACCGACTCCTTGATCAGCAGGGCGGAGACGGTGGGGAGCTCGGCGATGCGCCGCGCGTAGGCCAGCGTCTTGTCCGACAGCTCCTCGGTCGGGAAGATCTTCGACACCATGCCCAGCCGATGTGCCTCTTGGACGTCGATGGCGTCGCCGGTGAGCATCAATTCCTTGGCCCGGCGCGGCCCGAACTCCCAGGGGTGACCGAAGTACTCGACGCCGCACATGCCGAGCCTGGTCCCCACCACATCGGCAAAGTACGCGTTCTCGGCCGCCACGATGAGGTCGCAGGCCCACATGAGCATGAGGCCAGCGGCGAAGACGGTGCCCTGTACCTGGGCGATGGTGATCTTGCGGAGGTTCCGCCAGCGCAGCGTGTTCTGGAAGTAGTAGTGCCACTCCTGGAGCATCCGGCCCTCAGCTCCGGCGCGGGTGGCGCCATCGATCTTGCTGGTGGGGTGGGTGGTGCGCTCTTCCGTGGCCTTGGCCGATCCCATGTCGTGACCGGACGAGAAGAGTGGGCCGACCCCGCCCAAGATGACAACCCGGACGTCGTCGTTCTTCTCTGCCGTGCGGAAGGCGTCGTCGAGCTCGACGAGCAGGCCCCGATTCTGGGCGTTGCGGGTATCGGGCCGGTCGAGAAGGATGCGGACGATCTTTCCCTCCTCGAGCTGCTCGTACTGCAGGAATTCGTAGTCAGGCATTGACGTTTCCCTCTCTTCTGCGGCAGAGCCGATCCGAACATTGCGGGCCTCCCCAGGCGAGGACCCCCGATCGACGAGCAGTACGCTATACCGTCTCCCCGCCGGTCACGAATGGCGATCCGGCGTCAACCGAGGGCGCCACGGTCCCGCAGGGCGCTGATCTGCTCCCAGCTCAGCCCCCGCTCGAGCAGGATCTCCTCGGTGTGCTCCCCGACCTCGGGGGCGCGGCGAAGCACCGACCACGGTGTCGCCGAGAAGTCGACCGGCGTGGCCACCATAGTGGCCGTGCCCTCGGTCACGGGTGCCTCGACGAAGGCGCCCCCCGCCACCGCCTGCGGGTCGTCGGGGATGTCCATCGGGCTCTGGACAGGCGCCCACCACATGCCGTGGGCGTCGAGAGTGGCGGCCCAATGGGCGAAGCTGGCCGAGCGGAAGGCGGCACTCAACACGGCGATGAGCGCCGGGGCGTTCGTCGCCCGGTCCCGGGCGGTGGCGTAGCGCGGGTCGCTGCGCAACTCGGGTCGCCCCAGCGCGGCGACGAGCGACTCCCAATGCCGGTCCGGCTGAAGGCCGAGGAGGAACAGGTGGCGGCCGTCGGCGCACTCGTAGGAGTTGTACAAGGGATTGGGCACCTCGGTGCGGTGCCGCGTTCCGAACGCATCGCCGAGGCGCAGGACGCGATTCATGTCGGCGCCGATGGTGAAGATGCCGGCCCGGAACAACGACGTGGACACCTCCTGTCCCCGCCCGGTCGCGGCACGGCTGGCCAGTGCGGCCCCGATCCCCGCCACCGCGGTGATCGCCGTGATGTGGTCGCCCGAACCGCCGGGGGCGAACGGGAGCTCCGCGCCGGGCAGCGTCATGGTGGCCAGCACCCCGGCCCGGGCCCAGAAGGCCCCTCCGTCGTACGCGGGTCGGTCGCGGTCGGGACCCTGCGAGCCGTAGCCGGTGATGGCGGCATAGACGAGCCGCGGGAAACGCGGGGCCACCGACGCATAGTCCAGACCGAACGACTCGAGCACCCGGGGGCGCAGGTTGGTCACCAGCACGTCGGCGTCGCGCAGGAGGTCGAGAACGACCTCCACTCCCTCGGGCACCTTGAGGTCGACGGTGATGCTGCGCTTGCCCCGGTTGTCCAGCTCGAACGTGGGGTTGCGATCGGTCGTCCACGCCCGGTTGGGGTCCCCCTCGGGCGGTTCCACCTTGACCACGTCGGCTCCCCAATCGGCCAGGATGGCCGCCGCGGAGGGACCCACCACGAACGTGCCCAGGTCGATGACCCGCGTGCCCTCAAGGGGTCCTGGCATCTCGCTCCCCCTTTTCGCTGTTCTCGTCCGAATGGCCCGCCATGCCGCGTCGGGCCATTCCCGCTCGAAGTGGGACCAGCGCCATCAGGTCAGGCCACGGGGAGGGGCTGGCCCCACCGGTCCATGAAGCAGACGTCGTGCAGCGGCCGGCGCACGGCCGGTTTGAAGTCGTCCCCGGAGTAGTAGGCGACCGGGAGCAGGCACGCCTGCGCGTAGCCGGGCGGGATCCCCAGCACCTCGGCCGCCTCGTTCCGGTGGTACAGGTGGGCGGTGGTGATGACGGAGCCGAGCCCGCGGCTGCGCAGGGCGAGGATGAAGCTCCACACTGCGGGGTAGATCGACGGTGCCCACCCGGCCGGTCCTCCCGACTCCAAGATGCAGGGCACGACCAACACGGGAACCTCGTGCATGTGCTGCAGCAGATAGCTTGCGGAATCCATCACCCGCTGCTGCTGCGGGGTCATGGGCATGGCGGGCTCGGTGCGCTGCTCGGGCGGCGGCAGGTTCGCGTACAGCGCGGCTATCGCCTGCCGGATGGCGGGATCGGTGACCACGATCCAGCGCCACGTCTGGGCGTTGCTGCCCGTCGGGGCCTGCAATGCAATGCGCAGGCACGCCGCGACCACATCGAGTCCGACGGGGCGCGACAGGTCGAGGCGCTTGCGCACGGCCCGGGTCGTCGTCAGGAGCTTGTCGACCGTGGCGAGATCGAAGGCCGCGGGAGAGCCCAGGCCGCCGGCACCCGGTGCGCGCATTCAGGCGCTGGCCTCGGTCGGGGGCTCATCGGCCGGATACGGACCGTCGCGCTCGAGCACGAGGGCGCCGCGGCTCAGCTTCATGGCGTCGCTGCGCGGGAGGGAGTCGACGAACTCGACCGTCTTGGGGACCTTGTAGGGCGCCAGGCGGGCCTTGGCGAACGCGATGACATCGGCCGCCGCGGGAGGCGCGGTGACATCGCTCGACTGGATGATGGCGTGGACCCTGCGACCCCACTCAGGGTCCCGCAACCCGATCACCACCACATCGACGATCTGGGGATGCTCGCTCAGGGCCGCTTCCACCTCGGCGGGGTAGACGTTGGCCGCGCCGGTGACGATCAGGTCGACGCGGCGGTCGGCCATGTACAGGTATCCCTCCTCGTCCAACCACCCGAGGTCACCCACCGTGACGAACCCGTCTTCGGTCCGGGTCATCGGCGCGACGTTCTCCCCGACGTAGGACGCGGCAGGGCCGAGCGGCGTGCGCATGTAGATGCCACCCACCTCGCCGGTGGGCAATTCGCTCCCCTCGGAGTCGAGGATCTTCACCTCGGCCTCCCCGAAGGGGAGCCCGAGCGTGCCGGGATGCGCCATCCACTGGTCGCCGCGGCAGCTCACCAGGCCGTGCCCCTCCGACGCGCCATAGCTCAAGAAGAGGTGCTCGGGCCCTATCAGCTCGCACCAGCGACGGCCCAACCACACCGGGAGGGGCGACGCCCCCTGTTGGACCCAGTCGAGCGAGGACAGGTCGCGCGTTTCGATACCGGGCACCTGCGCCAGACGGAGCAACATGGGAGTGGCACCGATGAAGCCGGTGATCTTGTACTTCTCAATGAGATCGAGGATCCGCGGCGCGTTGAACCGTTCGAGTAGCACGATCCCTTCGCCTGCCATCAGGTTCCTCGTCGCCGTGAAACCGTTGGTGTGGTACAGCGGTGCGGGCACAAGGACGCGCTGCGGCTGGGGCAGCACGCCGTAGGCCTCGACGATGGTGTTCATCCCCGCCTCGGCGTAGAAACGGCCCTCGGCGTTCATCAAAATAACCTTGGGCGTACCCGTCGAACCTGAACTGCACACCCCCCACCCCCGGAGCGGAACGACCTCGGGCAGGGGCGTGATCGGCGCCGCCAGGCTGGACTCGAGGTACGCATGATGATCGGCGTCAATGACGAGCGCTGGCTTCATGGTGGCCAGGACACGACCACGCTCCCATTCGGGCAGGTCCCAACGCATCGGCACCACGGTTGCCCCGGCTTTCCAGCCGGCGAAGCAGGCCATGAGATGCTCCGGGGAGTTGCGCAGGCACACGGCCAGGATGTCGCCGAGGCCGACGCCCTGTTCGACGAGGACGTGGGCGATCTGCGTGGACCTGCGGTCCAGTTGTTGCCAAGTCACCTGCCGCTCGGTCCCATCCTCGGACGCGAAGATCACGCCGATGCCTTCAGGATCCGCCTCGGCGATCCGGCGGATTTGGGTGCCGTAGGGCACGCCCGCACCCGTCATGACCGATGTCATCCCATTCTCCCCTTCAGTGGACCGACACGGCGCCGTTCACGGCGCCACCCGCACGCTTTCACAACCTCTGTGCCTCGTCCAACGGCGTGATCAGCACCCCGGCCTCCTCATCGCTCGGGACCCCCACCATGATGATGGCCAGGACACACGGCTCCTCGTAGCGGTTCCACCACTGGTGCATGCCACCGAGTTGCACGTTGACGTCGCCGGCCTCCAGCGTGGTCGAGCTGCCGTCCTCCATCAAAAGGTCGATGCGGCCCGACACGATGTACTCGTAGTCGATGGTGTTCGTCCGGTGCCAGCCGGTCGGGGCTGCGGTCGCGGCCATGGACTCGACAAAGAAGCGGCTGGAGCCGGGCGCCAGCGCGAATATCTGGCTCAGATTGGCGTCCGGCGAGCGATCGGTCGTCTCCAGCGAGAGCTCGCCGGCGTCCCAAAAGTGCACCACGTCGAAATCCGACCCCTGAACCTCGTGGCGCTCCACGGATTCGACGCGGCCGTCGGCGAGGATGCCCCACGCGCCGTTGGCCGTCTTCCCGCTGACCACCCGCCGGCGCGCCAACTCCGTCACCGACCCGCTTCCCGAGTGTTGCTCCTCACTCCGCGCCGAGCACCGGGGCGGCGGTGTTCAATGCGGCAACCCCCATCGGCACGCCGGCGTAGACGCCGACTTGCATGAGGACTTCTATGAGTTCGTCCCGGCTCAGCCCGACGTTGAGGGCACCCCGCAGGTGTGCGGCCAGCTCGTCTTGGCGCCCCAGTGCGGCCAACATGGCAACGGTGATCAACGAGCGATCACGCAGGGCCAGGTTCGGTCGAGCCCAGAACATGCCGAAACAGAACTCGCGGACGTGGGCGAAGTAGTCCGGGGCGAGCTGGGCCCCCGGCATGGCAGGCGGCGCCGTGCCGCCTACTCGCTCGCCCCACAGCTGTCGCTGTACCTCTGCGCCAGCCGCCGCGTAGTCGATGTGCTCCTCCATTTCAGCGTTCCTCCACGATCATCGGCCCCGGGTCCGGCAGGTCGTACAGCCGGGCGTAGTTGTCCCAGAGCAACTTCTTCTTGGTGCTGTCCTCGAACGGGAGCTCGAGAAAGGCCTTCGTCGCGTGGGGGAACTTCGAGTCGGCGTGGGGGTAGTCGGTGGAGAAGACCACGTTGTCATCACCGAAGTCCTCGAAGTAGTGGCGGGCCACTCCCTCGTCAGCCTCACACGACAAGAAGCAATTGCGCACGAGATACTCCGAGGGCTTCATGCGCACATCGGGGGCCTCGAACCGGCCCGTCCACTCCCAGTGCTCGTCGAGCCGGTACATCATGAAGGGGGCCCACGAGCAATTGCCCTCGAGGAGAGCGAGGCGCAAGGTGGGGAACCGCTCGAGGATCCCCCCGGAGGTGAAGCAGGTGGCGACGAACATGATGCCCAGTGGCTGGTTGAACGCGTGCCACAGCATGAGCTTGTCGAGTTGCTCGCTGAAGGCGAAGTCCGGCTTGAGCGATGTGACCCCACCCCCGTGGAAACAGATGGGGACGCCGAGACGCTCCGCCTCCCGCCACAAGGGGTCGTACTTCGGATGGTGCCACGGAAGATTGTCGACCAGCCCGGGCGCCATGAACGCGCCGACGAATCCCCGCTCGACGTTGCGTGCCAGCTCGTCGACGGCGCTCCCCACGTCGTGGGGCGCCAGCATGGCGGCGCCGAAGACACGACCCGGGCGGGCGCAGTCCGCCACGAAGTCGGCCATCCAGTCGTTGTACCCACGGGCGATGGCGGCGGCCAGCTCCGGTTCCAGCCCGTTGGGCCCGATGTGCTCAGTGCTCTGCATGGCAAGGACGAACAGCCCGCGGCTGGGGAAGAAGACGGCGGAGTCGAGGTGCTCCATCTCCATGGCCAGCACCTGTGACGCGGCGTCCCAGCGCTGCTTCTCGGCGTGGACGAAGGAGGAGTCCTGCGCTTCCTTCCAGGGCCGGCCCACCGCCTGCGGCCGCATCCGCCCCAGCCGCAGCAACACCTCGTTCTTGACTTTGACGCGCATGTCCCGCTCGATCTCCTCGAGCCCGACGGGGATGGCGTGCTCCCAACTTGGGTCCATGTAGCGCTGCCAGAGGTCGGCCGGCTCCATGACGTGCATGTCGCTGTCCGCAGCCAGCCATCCGTTCACTGCCACGGTGCACCTCCTCGCTCATGGGGCATGGCGCGCCTGGCCCATCCACTTCCCGATCTGATCGGCGAGAGCTTCGTCGAGGTCACGCGGCGTGCCCTCCCCGGCCCACTGCCAGGTCGTGGTGGCGACCAAGCGAGCGGTCAGGAACTCCTCGAGGCCCCCGAGCTCGGCGCGGCGCGGACCGTCTGTCGCCGCCAGCAGCACCGGCGGGGGCGACGGCGCGTCCAGGACCGCCCGCGGCAACAGGTCGACGTGGGCCCTGGGGGCGTCGACGCAAACCACGGACCGCACCGACCCGGGCCGCCACAGCGCGGCCGCGAGCGCCACCACGGCGCCCTGACCCCAGCCGACGAGCACCGGCTGGTCCAACGCGACATCGGCGATGAGGTCGGCCACCTCGACCACAGCGGTGGTCAAGGAGATGGGATCGGTCCCCTCGAAACCGGGGAGCACCCGGTACCAGCAGGTGCCCCCGATCGACATGCCGCTCGGATAGAAGGCGTACTCCCCCGTCGGCACCACCACCCGGCCGAACAGGCCGCTCTCGCGGGCGAACTCGACCGCCGGAACCGTTGAGGTGATGCCTTCCCGGTGGAGCACCACGGCCGGCGGCCCGGCGGAGCCGAGGTCGAGCTCGAGATAGGCCAGCTTCATGGCGCGCCCACTTTGGGCGAGCGCCTCCCGGCATGGGCCCCGCCCAGGAAGCCGAAGACCAGGCCGGGACCAATGGTCGACCCGCCGCCGGGATAGCCCTCCCCGAACACCGGATCGACACAGTTGCCGGCGCCGTAGAGTCCGCCAATTGGACCCGCGGAGCCGAGGATCTGGCCCTCGGTCCCGATCCGTGGCCCGCTGTTGGTGTCGAATGCAGTCCCGACGATGGCCATGGCGAACAGCGGGCCGTCGAGGTGGAGCGGGTACATGGCTGAGTTGGGCAGGTTGTTGTCCGGCGCCGGCGGGCCGTGGAAGGCGAACTCGACAGCCTTGGCGCCGCGGCCGAACTCATCGTCCCGGCCGATCTCGGCCATGGCGTTGAATCGGCGGATGGTCGCGGTGAGCGTCTCGGCGAACGAGGGCGCCAGCTCGACCGGCGCAATCCCCGGCGGCATGGCGACCCGCGCCCGCGTCCGCAGCCGCTCGCTGAGCGCGGCCGTCAGCCCGTCCACCCCGACGCCGCTGACGACATGGTCCGCCACTGACCCCAAAGGCGGGATGGGGTAGCGCCCCGCGTACTGCTCGGCGCAACGTGCGTCGTACACCATGAACATCACGCGGTTGACATACTCGTCGTTGTCGTACATGTGGTGCACCTGGCCCCGGGATGCGTATTCGCGCTTCTCCCCGATGGCGCGCCGCCCCAAGCGGTTGACCAGCACCATGCTGTCCCCGGGGATGGCCCACACGTCGAGCACGGAGTTGGCGTAGTCGTCCACGGCCTCGAGCACCTGTTGGTTCCACCAGGCGTGGTGCATGCCGCCGAACAACACTCCGGCGCGCGGACCCATCCGGATGAGGTCCCCGGTGTTCGACGGCACCCCCGAGCCGCCCGCGATGGGGCCGTGCAGGAACCGGGCCCGCAGTTCGGGATCGTGGGCGAACCCGCCCGAGCCGAACACCACTCCGCCGTGGGCCACCACCTTGCGGCAGGCCCTCCCGTCATCGACCACCACGCCGGTGACATTGCCCTCGTCCACCAGCAGATCCACCACCCGGTTCTCCAGCCGGACCTCGGTGCCCCGGCTGGTGGCGAACGCCATCAACTGGCGGATGAGCTCGCCTCCGTTCCCCGCCCCGCCTTCGGGGGCAACCACCTGGATCCCGCGGCCCCGCAGGGCCTTGTTCTCGGGAAACTCGTAGTAGTCGGGAAAGCCCTGCCCGTCCCAGGACAGCCACGGTGCGCCCATGGGTGCGGCCCCGATGTCGCCGAGACGGCCCATGACCTCTGCGCCGCGGTCGTAATAGGTCTCGAGCAGCTCGTACTCCGAGGACAAGAGGCCCAGGTAGGGCGCCTCGGGGTCGTACGCCCCGGGATAACCCACGCGGGCCATGTAGGCCAGGGCGTCGGGCCGGGGGTCTTCGATGCCGGCCGCCCGCATCACGCTGTTGGCGTAGATGTGTGCCACCCCGCCCGAACAGGCCGTCGTGCCCCCGTGCACCGGTCCCTTCTCACAGACCACCACGGAGGCGCCCACGCTGAGCGCGCCCGCCGCCGCCGCGAGGGCGGCGCCGCCGCTCCCCACGACGACCACGTCGAATTCCTCGGGGACGGCCGTCGGCGCCAGCGCGGGTGAGGGCGCGGCACCCGGCCGGTGTGGGAGGTCGGCCAGGTCCGCTACCCGCTGGCCCAGTGCCAGGGAGCCTGCGCTGGCTGCCACCACCAATCTCACCCCCGAATCGTGACGGGCCACCCCTGTCGGCCCTGACCAGTTATAGCATCGTCCCTCGCGGCCGACCGGACCGTCCGGCCAGCACATCGACGACAAGAAAGACGGGGGAACCGTGAGCCTGACCACCGAGGACCTGCTGGAGATACAGGGGCTCGCCGCCCGCTACAACCACGCCATCGACAGCGGCGATGCGGACGCGTTCATCGCCACCTTCGTCGAGAGCGGCGTGCTCGATGCCGGCGTCCTGACGCTCGAGGGACACTCCGCCCTGAAGGATTTTGCGTCGAACTTCGCCACCTCGGCCCGGGCCCCGCGGCACGTGGCCACCAACCTCGTCATCGAGGGTGACGGCGACAAAGCGACCTTGAAGGCCTACGTCCAGATGTTCGCGCTGACCGGTGAGCCTCCCCGCCAGAACATCACCGCGGCGGGGAAGTACAGCGACACCCTGGCCAAGGAAGACGGCAGGTGGAAGTTCGTCCGGCGCACTTTCACCGCGGACAGCTGACGCGCGCCGGCTGCGCACTGCGCGCCGTTCGCATGATCCCTACATTGGCACGTGCATCCGCACGCGCTACGCAGAGCGGAAGAGGAAGCACCCTCCCGGCGTCCCACCGCCGGTGCTGACCGCGGCCACCCGTGCGCCCGCCACCTGACGGTCCCCAGCGTCGCCGCGGAGCTGGACGACTGCCTCATGGAGGTAGCCGTAGCCGTGCGTCCGGCCGGCGGAGAGTTGCCCGCCGAAGGTGTTGAGCGGCAGCTCGCCGTCGAGGGCGATCCGCCCTGGATCCGCCAGGAAATCGCCCGCCTCGCCGGGCCCGCAGAATCCGAGCCCCTCGATCCAGCTCAGACAATTGAAGGTGAATCCGTCGTAGAGCTCGGCGACATCCACATCGGCAGGCCGCATGGACGTCCGCGACCACAGGTGGGCGGCCGGCCCCTGGGTCTGAGGTTCGTGGCTGAGCACCCCTTGGTCCCAGCTGACCCGGTCGATGATCTGGGTGCCGACCGCTTCGACGTACACGGGCGGTCGCGCCAAGTCGGGTGCGACATCGGCGGCCGAGACCACCAGCGCGATCGACCCGTCACACGGCACGTCGCAGTCGTAGAGCCCGAAGGGGCTGGTGATCATGCGGGCACCGAGGTAGTCGTCCATGGTCATCGGCTCCCGATAGATGGCATCGGGATTGAGCCCGGCATTGCGGCGCGCATTGACGGCAATCGCCCCCAGCGCCGCACGGGTGGTCCCGTACCGGTGGAAATGGTTGGTCGCGTTCATGGCGATCCAGTTGGCCGCGCTGAGCGCGCCGAAGGGTGCCCGCCACGACATGAAATCGCCCTCCACGCGCCCGCCGGGCGACGGCGGCCGCGCGCGGACCCTCTCCGACCACGTCGACTCCCACACCGTGCGGAAGCACAGGACGTGGCGGCACAGGCCGGCGGCGACGGCCAGCATCGCTGCCACGACCGAACCGCCCTGGCCCGGCGTCTCCCCCGCACCGTTGAACCAGGTGGGCCGGATACGCAGCGACTCCTCCAGTGCGGTCACCCCACCCTCCGAATGGCCGCCGGCGGCAAATCCGCCCGGGTAGGTCGACAGCCCGTCGATGTCGGCCATCGACAACCCGGCGTCGGCCACGGCGTTCCGGCAGGCCTCCACGGTCAGGCTCAGGGGGTCGACGCCGAGCCGCCGGCCGATGCGCGATCTGCCGATGCCGGTGAGGGCCACCTTGTCCTCGAACTTATCCGGGCTGGCCATGGGGCGGACCCACGGTCCGGGAAGCTCGTCCTCTGGCACCGGGCCCTCGAGCGGGCCCTCGGTGGCCAGGGTGAACAGCGGGAGCCAGACGTCCTCTACCTGTTCGAAGCGCACCTGCACCGCTCGGCCGACGGCGAGCGCGGAAACCGGCACGTCGACGATGTTGGTGGTGAGCCGCACCCTGGGGTCCTCGTCGATCGCCACGATGCCGATGACATAGGGCGGCGGGAAGGCCGGCGTCCATGTGTGCTCGTTCACCGTAAATCCGACCAGTACCCCCCGGCCCGAGACCGGCTCTGGCGCCAGCGCTGAGGAACCGCAGGCGCGGCACACGGGCCCGGGCGGGTGCTGAAAGGCTCGGCAATCCGCACAGCGGCGAAAACGCAGCACCCCGTCGGCACCGCTCGTCCAGAAGAACGCGGTCTCGGGCACGAGCATGGGCAAGGGGCGTGGCACGGCGGACACTCTAGGAGGACGGCCCTGAACCCGCGCGCTCCCGTGCCAGGATGACCGGCACGGCGCCGACGCGGGCAGCCGCGCGGGACGCGAAAGGGGAGGATGGATGGAGCGGGCACAAGGTCCGGTTGCTTTCGTCACCGGGGCGAGCCGGGGGATCGGCAAGGCGGTGGCCATCGCGTTCGCGCAGGCCGGCTTCGATGTGGCCATCACGGCCAGGAGCCAGGTCGAAGGAGAGGAGCGGGAGCACTCCTCGACGGTGCGGGCCAGCAACACCGACCCGCTGCCCGGCTCTCTGGCGGCAACGGCCCAGGCCATCTCCGACACCGGCCGGGCCGTGCTGTCGGTGCCGTCGGACCTGTTGGACCTGGCGTCGGTGGGTGCCGCCACGACCGTGGTCCTCGAACGGTGGGGGCGCGTCGACGTCCTCGTCAACAACGGCCGCTACGTCGGCCCGGGACACATGGACCTCTTTCTCGACACTCCCGTGGAACTGATCGAGCGCCACCTGACGGCCAACGTGCTCGCGCCCTTGCACATACTGAAAATGGTCCTGCCGGGCATGCTGGCGCGTGGGAGCGGCACCGTGATCACCATGTCCTCGGGCGCCGGCACCTCCGATCCGCCGGCGCCGGCAGGGGCCGGAGGCTGGGGCATGGGCTACAGCGTGAGCAAGGGCGCACTGCACCGCGTCTTGGGCGTCCTGGCCGTGGAGCACGCCGACAGCGGCATCCGCTTTTTCAACGTGAACCCTGGCGGGGTGGCGACCGAGCGGATCAAGGCCGACATGGCCGGCTTCGGCTTCGACGGAGCACGCTGGGCGCCACCCGCGCTGATCGGCGCCGTGCTGACCTGGCTCGCCACCTCCGAGGATGCGACCGGCCTACCGGGCATCGACATACAGGCGCAGGAGCTCTCCAGTGACCGCGGGCTCTACCCGGAGTGGACCGGCATCTGGTCGTGACCACGGTCCGGTCGTGACCACCCGCTGCTCGTGACCACGGCGTCCGGCGCGCGCCGGATCAGGCCTGCGGAATTTTGCGGAAGTCCCAGCTGACGATCTTGTCCGGCCGGATCCGCAGCCAGGCGTGCCGGCCGTCGTGGCGGAAGTCCCCACCGCTGTACTTCTCCCCGAAGAGCCTTTCGGGGACGACAAGCTCGTCGTTGGGTTCTCCCGTGCGGGGCACCTCGCCCACCGTCTCTGCACTCCCGGCGATCTCGACGCCGCGCAGCTCACCAAAGTCGTGGCCGGTATCGACGAGCACGCTGACCCGCGCGTCCCTGCCGATGTCAGTCCAGCGCTGGCTCTTCACCAGAGAGGTGAGCCAAAGGGCGCTGCCGTCCCAGACGTACCACAGCGCACTCAGATGTGGACCGTGCGCATTGTGCGTTGCGAGCCGGCAGGTCCGCTCGGCGCGGAGGAACTCGTCGCGCTCCTCGGGTGACATCGCAATCCGCCGCGCGCGCCTCTGTTCCTTCACCGGATCGAACCCCCGTGCCCGTACGCTTCAATCGACGATCGAAATGGCGGCCTTGGGGCAAGCCCGGACGGCGGCCTCGACCTTGGGGCGCAGATCCTCCGCCGGCTCCTCCTGGAGCACGTAGAGGAAGTCGTCGTCCCGGACCTCGAATACCTCGGGGGCGGCGGCCATGCACAGGGCGTTGGATTCACACAGATCGAAGTCGACGACAATTCGCATGGGTGTCAATGTACCGATCCCGCCGACCCGGCGCGGATGGTCCTCAGCCGCCGCCGAATGCGGCCGTCAGCGCCGGCACCACTCCCCCGTCGACGATCAGATCGCATCCGGTGACATAGGACGCCGCCGGGGAGAGCAAGAAGGCCACCACTTCGGCGATCTCCTCGGGCCTTCCCATCCGGGCCAAAGGGGTGTGTTCGAGCATGGTGGCCATGAAGGGCTGGTCGGCGAACTCCTGGCGGCCCATGGGCGTGTCGATCGTCCCCGGGGAAACCGAGCAGATCCGCGCCCCGCGCGCGCCCCAGGCGGTCGCCTCCCGCCCGACCAGGCGGATCACTCCCCGTTTGGCCAGGCTGTACGCCTCCCCCGGCGACGCGGCAGAGGTGGCGACCACCCGATCGAGGAAGTCGTGTGCCAGCGGCTGGTCGAGCAGGGCATAGATCTCCGGGTCGGAAGGCGGCGGGATCAGGTGGGCGGCGATGGAGGCGAAGCACACCGCGGCCGATCCCTCCACCGCCAGCGGACGCAAGGCGTCGAGGACCAGCGCGGTCCCGACCAGGTCCACCTCGAACATCCGCCGCCAGTCCCCCATGGTCGGCGACACCCCGGCGGCGTGCACCAGCCCCCGCAAGGGACCCGCATCGGCGACCCGTGCCGCCAGTGCGGCCACCGCCGTGGTGTCGGTGATGTCGCAGCGCAGCGCGTGCACCGCACCTTCGGGGCCGCCTCCCCCTGCGGCCGCCATCTCCCCGGCCACCTCCTCGAGGGTCTCGTCGAGATCGACCAGGAGGAGCGCATGACCGTCCGACGCCAGCCGGCGGGCGCAGGCCCACCCCATGCCGCGCGCCGCTCCTGTCACCACCGTCACCCCTCCATCGGCCGCCGCCATGCCTCCTCCTCTCTCGGCGCCGCAGCGCCCGGGAACAGCTGAGCCTTGCACCGATCGGCGGGGCACTTCGAGTTGTGCGCCCAATCAGGGCCCCGCGCGCGTCCGGTACCGTGTCGCACGACACGGAGGACGATCAAGTGACCACGATTCTCGAACGCGCACAACACGGTCTCGTGCAGGTGCTGACCTTGAACCGGCCCGAAGCCGCCAATTCGCTCAACCCCGAGCTCATCGCGGCCCTAGGCCAGGCCTTCGGGGAGATCGAGACCGACGACGCCACCCAGGTGGTCGTTCTGACGGGGGCCGGGGAGCGGATCTTCTGCGGCGGGATGGACCTGCGCGCCTTCAGCGAGAGCCGGGACCGGCCGGCCGGCACGCAACGAGAGGCCGGGGAGAGGACCGACGCTCCCGCCTCCGCGTTCGACTTCAAGGACATCTCGACGAAACCGGTGATCGCCGCCGTGAACGGTGCCGCGGTGGGCGGCGGGTTCGAGATGGTCCTGGGCTGCGACCTGGTGGTGGCCGCCGCGCACGCCCGCTTCGGTCTGCCCGAGGTGAAGCGGGGGCTCATGGCCGGGGGTGGGGGCACCCTGCTCGGCACCCGCCTCCCCCTGGCGCTCGCCCTCGAAGTGGCGCTCACCGGCGAGCTCATCGACGCCCCGCGCGCAGCCGAATGGGGGCTGGTGAACCGCATCGTCCCGGCTGAGGCGCTCCTCGAGGCCAGCCTGGCCCTGGCCGCCACCATCGCCGCCAACGGCCCCCTGGCTATCCGGACGACCAAGCAGCTGGTCCGGCGGGCCGTGCTCGACGATCCCAAGCGGGGCTGGGCCACGCCCGAGGAGCTGACCGGGGTCTTCGGTAGCGAGGACGCCAAGGAAGGGGCCATGGCTTTCTTGGAGAAGCGGCCTCCCGTCTGGAAGGGTCGCTGACCGGGCCGCCAGCCCAGTCGACGCACCCGCACGAGCGCCATTGTGCGCGGCGGGCCCAAAAGGTGTGACCATGACACTCATGGATTCCGAGCGGAAGATCTTCGAGGGCTTCGAGGGCGTACATCTGGTGGCCGACGTGCGTGGCGATCCCGACGCCTGGCCCGTGCTCTTCCTGCACGGCGGCGGCCAGACCCGCTACGCCTGGGGCCGGACGGCCGAGACCGTGGCGGCGCAGGGGTGGCGCACCGTCGCCCTCGACCTCCGCGGCCACGGCGAGAGTGACTGGGCGCCCAACGGTGACTACTCGTTCACCTCGTTCTGCGCCGACACGGTCGCCGTGGCCGACGCGCTCGGCAAGCCTCCCGTCCTCGTGGGAGCGTCACTCGGCGGCATGTCCGCCATGTTGGCCGAAGGGACGAGCGACCGCCCGGTGTCCTCCGGACTGGTGCTGGTCGACATCACGCCCAAATCCAACCCCAAGGGGATCGAGCGGATCCAGCGCTTCATGCAGTCGGGGCTGGACGGCTTCGACTCGCTCGAGGACGCGGCCGCCGCCATCGCCGCCTACACGCCCAACCGCGAGAAGCGGGTGAACCCGATCGGCCTGCAAAAAGTGCTCCGCCAACGCGACGGCCGCTGGTACTGGCACTGGGATCCCCAATTCATCGGCCGCGGCCGCACCGAGGTCGTGGCCGACCGGCTGGCCGGCCTGCTCGATGTCGCCATGAGCAACATCCACGTCCCCACGCTCCTCGTGCGGGGCCTCCTCAGCGATGTCGTGACCCAAGAAGGCGTCGACGAGTTGATGACCAAGATTCCGGGCGCCACCGTGGTGGGCGTGGAGGGGGCGGCCCACATGATCGCCGGTGACCGCAATGACGCCTTCTCCGACGCCGTGGTCACCTTCCTGGCCGAGAGGATCCGCCCCACGCTCCCCTGACAATTCCGGGACCTATGGTGTGCAACGACCGCCGAACAACCACCGCAAATCAACCACGCACACCATCCCGCCGGACCGCGCGTCAGCACGGGCGCGGGGCGGGCTGACCCCGGGGGGGATATGAACAAGATCAAGATCGGTTTCTTCTCGGTGTCACACCGCTCGCCGAGCGGCGACGACCGCCCGTACCTCGAGTGGCATCAAATGGACCACATGCCCGAGCAGTACCTGCTGCCCGGGCTGCTCTTCGGCCAGCGCTGGGCCTCCACCCCGGCTTGCCGGGCCGCGCGGGCGGCCGAGGTCGGCTCCTGGGCCGACGTGGCCCACGTCGTCTGCTACCTCATCGGCAACCCGGTCGACGAGACCGTCGACGAGTTCCTGACTCTGGGCCGGACGCTGGCCGAGCAGGGTCGGTTCTCGCAGTCGCTGCCGTCGCAGTTCCTGGCCGCGCTCCGCCTCCTCGACGCCCAGGCCGCGCCCCGCGCGCTGATCGCGGACGACGTCGTGCCGTTCCGACCCCACAAGGGGGTCTACGTGATCGTCGAGGAGCCCACCGATTCCGCCGGGCAGGACCACTACCTCCAGCAGGTCCACACCGAGATCCTGCCCACCCTGGTGGCGGTGCCCGGCGTAGCCGGCGCCCTCACCTTCGGCACGACGCCGGCCATTCGCCGGCCCACCTTCACGCCCGGCGTCTTCCGCATCACGACCTGCTACCTCGACGATGACCCGGCGACGGTCGCGGCGAGGCTGCAAGAGCCCCTCGAGCGGATCTGGAAGGACGCGCCGGTACGGCCGCTGCTCGCCGCGCCCTTCGAGTCGATGATGACCTGGGACTGGGACCGGTTCGGCCCGGCGCCGTCCTGATGGGCCCGGCGCCCGCCCTCTCGATCAGCCGCCGGCGCCGGGCCGCGGCGTGACCGCGAAGGTGAGGGTCGCCGCGGCCACGTGGAGATGGTCGGCACCCTCGTCGTGCACGTCCACCCGGACGACCGCGGTGCGGCCGCCCCGTCGGAGCACGTGCGCCACTGCCCGCACCGGACCGGCCCGTGCCCCGTCAAGGAAACTGATGTGCATCTCACTGGTGGCGCTGCGGACGTAGGTGTCGTCGGAGCGCAGCAGCGACATCCCGGCCACCAGGTCGATCAACGTGGCCATGAGACCCCCCTGGAGAGCGCCCGAGCTGTTCACCACCCGCGGCGTGACATCCATCTCCATGGCCCAGTCGGCACCTTCTTCGGTGACGTCCCTCCAGGAGAACGCGTTGAACGCGTGGCCCGGCTCTTGGCCGGGCCCGCTCCCCTCCCCCGTCACGCCGGAGAGATCAGTTCGGGCTCTTGGGTCCGAAGCGCAGCGCGCCGTCGATCCGGATGACCTCGCCGTTCAGATAGGAATTGTCGACGATGGACTGCACCAGCTTGGCGTACTCCGCCGGCTGGCCCATGCGCTTGGGGAACGGGATGGCAGGCGACCAGTAGGCCTCCACCTGCTCGGGGTCGGGCCCGTAGGCCGGGGTGATGAAGGTCCCCGGGGCGATGGTCACCACTCGGATGCCCACCACGGACAGGTCACGCGCCGCCACCAGGGTCATCCCGATGACCCCCGCCTTGGCCGCGGTGTAGGCGATCTGGCCGATCGTGCCCTCGTACCCGGCGATGGACGCCGTGTTGATGATCACGCCGCGCTCGCCGTCGGCGAGTGGCTCATTCTTGGCCATTTCGGCCGACGCCAGCCGCAGGACGTTGAAGGTCCCCACGAGATACGGGTCGAGCACGTTGCGGAAGTCCTCCAGCGAATGCGGAGTGCCATTGGACTTCAACGTCCGGCCGCCGGCGCCGAACCCCCCGTGCACCGCCACCGACACCCGGAGCGGCCCGAGGCTGGCTGCACGCTCGAGGGCGTGCAGCACGCTCGACTCGCTGGTGACGTCCGTCTGGACGAACTCGACCGCGTCCCCCAACTCCTTGACCAGTGCCTCGGCCTTCTCCTTCGCCACGTCGGCGATCACGACCTTCGCGCCCGAGGCCGCCAGGCGCCGGACCGTCTGCTCGCCGAGCCCTCCGGCCCCGCCGGTCACGATCGCCGACGCACCACTGATCTCCATGCGAACCCCTTGTCTCTCGGTGAACTGTCTGAACTGTCTGTTGGTGAACCCCACCCCGCAGCCGGCATCGTGGCCAGCCTGTGGGCCTGGCTGTCCGCCGCAGGGAACCGTCGTTCTCTCTGGTCGGCGGCCACACTAGACGCGCACCCCCCGGGCCACCAGGCCGCGGGGGTGCGCGGCACGGCGCCCATCTGGTTCGACGTGTGCACCGGCGCACCCTCGGGCCGAGGCGCCGGGCGAGGACAGCGGGCGCGCCGGTGGTGCGCCCGGGCTTCGGCGAGTACCGCTGTTCTCGCAGTACGGTGGGATGCAACGATCGTCAGCAGACCGCCTGGGATGCAGCGAGCCACGAGAAGCGCCGGAGGGAAGACAGCGATGGTGGATGACTGGGCGGCGGGGGCGACGATCGGAGGTGTGGCGATCCCGGGCCTCCCGGACATGGCACGAATGCGGGCGGACCGCTACGCCAAGCTCCAGGGCCAGCTCGAGGCCCAGGGCGTCGACGGCCTCGTCCTCCTCGGCTCCGCCGACGTGGCGTACGCCACCGGAGCCGACGCGCCGGGCGAGGACAGCGGGCGCGCCGGCCTGTTCCGCGCCGTCGCCGTCGTCGTGCGCGGCGAGAGCGCGCCGCATCTCTACACCGCCTTCTGGGACGGGGTGCCGGACGAGTTCCCCGCGGACCATCTCCACGGCCCGCTCTTCCCCGACCTCGATGACGGCATCGAGCACTTCGTCCACGCACTGAACGGTCACTTCTCGTCGGGCGCCACCCTGGGCGTCGACGACCAGACCTACCCGATGCTACGCACCCTCGGCCACTTCACGTGGACCGACGCCACCGCGGTGCTCGGCGCGGCCAAGATCCTCAAGACGGTCGACGAGGTGTCGGCCATCCGGGAGGCGCAGCGCATCACCGAGCAGGCGATGGACACCGTGCGCGAGGTGCTGCGGCCGGGGCTGCGCCAGACCGACCTCAGCGGGATCTTCCTGCGGCGGATCTTCGAGCTCGGCGCCACCGCGAACGCCATCGACCCCATCTGGCAGGTCATGACGCCGACCAAGGCCGAGGGCCCGTGGACGGTCCACGGCGATCTGGCCTACCCCACGTCGACCACCGACCGGATCCTGCGCGAGGGGGACATCATCTGGGTCGACGCCGGCATCTGCCACCAGGGCTACGCGTCGGACTTCGGGCGCACCTGGATCACCACCGCCCACCCCTCGCCCACCGACCGGCAGACCTCACAGTTCCAGCGGTGGCAGGCAGTGGTCGACGCCGCCCGCGACATCCTCAAGCCCGGGGTGTCCGCCCTCGAGCTCGGCCGGGCGGCCATCGCCATGAACGACGGCGTCAAGCCCTGGATGGAGCACTTCTACCTGGCCCACGGCATCGGCACCGACAGCGCCGAGATGCCACTGATCGGGACCGACCTCGGGGAGGGCTTCGACGGGTCGTTGATCATGGGGCCCGGGATGGTCCTCGTCTTCGAGCCCGTCATCTGGGAGGAGGGATACGCCGGCTACCGCTCCGAGGACATCGTGGCTGTGACCGACACCGGGTGGGTCCAGCTCAGCGGCCTCCGGTACGACCCCTTCGAGGTGGCGGCATGAGCGGCGTCATGGCACTGGAGGACGGCGCCCGGGTCGACTTCACCCGGCTACGCCGCGACCGCCGGCGAGCAGTGGGCGAGGCCCGAGCTTTGCCACGAGGCCCTGCGCTTNNGGCCGCGACCGCCGGCGCCGACTGCTGGCCGCCATGGAGCGCGCCGGGCTCGATGCGCTCGTGCTCGGCCGCTCGGCCAACGTGCGCTACGCCGCCGGGGCGCGTCTCTTGTGGCGGGCCGGCGCCAACCCGTTCGGCCCGGTCTGCGTGGTGGTCCGCTCCACCGGCAAGGTGCACCTCCTTTCGTCATGGGACGACGGCATCCCGCCCGAGATCGGGCACGAGGATCTCTACGGGCTCTTCTGGAACCCGGCCCACCTCATCGCCGCCATCGCCGCCATCGCCNNCACCGACTCGATCACGCCCTTCTTCACCGGGGTCCTGACCCAGATCGTCCCCGGCGTCGAGCTGGCCGACGCCGCGGGCCTGCTCAACGAGGTCCGGGCGCACAAGACCGCCGACGAGCTGGCTTGCGTGCAGACCGCCCTGTCGTTGGCCGAAGCGGCTCTGGCCGCCCTCGACGACGCGCTGGAGCCGGGCATTTCCGAGCGCACCCTGCTCGGCGTGTTCGTGGAGGCCGTGGCGCGGCTGGGCGCGCCGACCCCACCGAGCGAGAGCGTCGTCTTCGCCACCCCACGCCAGGGCCCGGTCCGTTTCCGCTACCTGGCCAGCGACCGCCTCATCAACAAGGGCGAGCTGGTGGTCCTCTCCCCCGGCGCGCTGTATGCAGGCTACGAGGCGGGCCTGGCCCGGACCCGGACGGCCGGCGCCACCCCTTCCCCCGCCGCCATGGCCCTGGGCGACCGCTGCCGCCGCGCCATCGACGCGCTCATCACCGCATGCCGCCCCGGCAATACGGGCGGCGACCTCTACCGGGCCTGGCAGGCGACGGGCGAGCCTCCGGCGGAGATCGCCCTGGCCTGGGGCCTCGGCCTCGGCGCCGAGTCGCCGATGGTCGGGTTCGGCCGCGGGTCCGATGCCGTACTCGAAGAGGGCGCCACCTTGAGCGTCCAGGCCTGGGTCAGCCAGGAGGGAACCGGCGGGTTCTTAGAGCGAGAGCTGGTGCAGGTCGGGGCCAATGGCCCCGAGATCCTGAGCAGGAGCGAGAGGTAAGTCACGATGAGTGTCACCGACAGGCCCGAGGTCGACTTCGACCAGTTCTCCGACGAGTTCGGCGCCAACCGGCACGAGGAGTGGGCCAAGATGCGCGACCGGTGCCCGGTGGCCCACAACCCGCGCTACGGCGGGTTCTGGGTGGTGAGCGGCTACGACGAGGTAGTGGCGGTCTCCCGCGACGGGACCACGTTCTCGTCGAAGTACGAGGAGAACTCGCCGGACGGGATCGAGTATGTCGGCATCATGGGGGTCCCCCGCATGGAGGGTGTCCCGTCGGCCCAGATCGCCGAAGCCGAGGGGCCGACCCACGCGGCGCTCCGCCGGCTTCTGAACCCGTTCATGTTGCCGTCGGCCGTGGCCGAATACCGCCCGTTCGCCGAACAGTGCGCCACCTGGCTGCTGGACCAGAAGATCGCCGAAGGCCGGATGGACATGGTCGCTGACTTCACCAATCCGGTGCCGGCCATCCTCACCATGAAGATGATCGGACTGCCCTGCGAGAGCTGGCCCTACTACGGCGAGGTGTTCCACGCCATCAACGCCTACGCGCCCGACAGCGAGGGGTACAACGGGGCTCTGGCCAAGATGGGCGACATGATGGCCGAGCTTCTCCGGGTGGCCGAGGCGCGGCGGACCGATCCGCGCCAGGACATCCTGTCCAAGCTGGTCGCGCTCGAGCTCGAGGACGGCCGCCGGCTGAACGAAGAAGAGCTGGTGGGGGTCCTGTGGAACCTGATCGGCGGGGGCCTCGACACGACGACCTCTTTGACCACGCTCTCCCTCTTCCACCTCGACGCCCACCACGACCTCCGGCAACGCCTCATCGACCAGCCGGACCTGATGGCGCCCGCCACCGAGGAGTTCCTGCGCTTCACCTCGGTCAACGAGACTCTGAGCCGGACGGTGACCAAGGACGTCGAGCTGGGTGGCCAGCAGCTGAGCCGGGGCGACTTCCTCATCTTGAGCTGGCTCTCGGCCAACTTCGACGAGAAGGTCTTCGAGCGGCCCGACGAGGTGATCCTCGACCGCGCGCCCAACCCGCACATGGCGTTCGGCGTCGGCCCGCACCGCTGCATCGGGATGCACATCGCCCGGTCGCTGTTCGAAGTGATGATGCACGAGGTGCTCACCCGCATCCCCGACTTTGTGGTGGACCGCGAGGCCACCAGCTTCTACAAGGGCAACCCCGAGCTGACCGGTGTCGTCGCCATGCCGGTGACGTTCACGCCCGGCCAGCCGGTGGGCATCGAGCGGCCCTACTGATCTCGCTGATCTCGCCGCCGCGGCTCTCGGCGGGCTATCCGATCTCGCCGGCGCGCCCCAGAAGTTCACGGGCCGCAGCCGAACCGTTGATCAACCGGTTGGTGCGGTAGCTGGCGCGCCAACCCTCGGGCGTGCGCACCAGTTCCCAGCGGTTGACGGCCACCCGCCAGACCTCGAACTTCCCCTCCACGTGGCGGAACACCCGGGAGTAGCACGTGGCCACCGCGCGATGGCCGCTGATCTGGATGTGCGGCACGCCGACGACATGCGCTGCGCCCTCGGCAATGAGCTGCTGATGCTGCGCACCCTCCACCATGGCGGCGATCTCCGCCCGGCCCCGCCACGCCGCCGAGTCCGTGTCGTACACGCCCGACTCGGTCCATATGGCCGCAGCGACCTCGCTCTGCCCGCTGTCGACCGCCGGACCGTAGGAGCTGATCAACCTGATGATCTCCCGCTCGTCCTCCAGGACACGCAGTGTCTCCGAAAGCCGCAGCAGTTCCTCATCGCCTCTTGCCATCTTGCACTCCTCCCCACGACGCCACGCTGGTCCCGCGACGCCCGTCCCTTCCGGTCGGACGTGCGGTGCGTTGCGCCACCGTTACACACGAAAGGGTGGGGGCGGGAAACACGCGTTATCGTGCCCGTCGGCAACATGATCCGCGCCCACCTCCTTGGGCCATGAATTCGAGATCCGGGGGAAACACATGTCAAGCGATCGAAGAGTGGCGCTCGTGACCGGGGCCAGCCGTGGGGTGGGCCGGTCCATCGCCATCGAGCTCGCCAAGGTCGGGTTCGACGTCGCCGTCACGGCGCGCACGGTCCAAGAGGGCACCGGCTTCGACATCGGCCACGACGGCACCGTGCGGGACCTCCCGGGCAGCGTCGAGAACACCGCGGCGGCCGTGCGCGCGCAGGGCCGGGAGCCCCTGCCGGTGCGCATGGACCTGGCCGACCCGCTCTCCATCGGCCTCGCCGTCGGCCAGGTCCTCGAGGCCTGGGGTCACGTCGACGTCCTGGTCAACAACGCCATCTACACCGGCCAGGGCGCCCAGGCCTCCGTGCTCGACCTCAAATTGGCCGACCTGCGGGAGGAGATTGAGGTCGACACCATGGCGCCGCTGGCGCTGATCTCGCTCCTCGTCCCCGGCATGGTGGCCCGGGGCAAGGGGACCGTCCTCAACGTGACCTCGGGCGTGGCCTACACCGACCCGCTCGACATGGGCAGCTACGGCATCGGGTACGCCGTCGGCAAGGCCGGCCTTCTCAAGGCGGCTGGGATCCTGGCCGTCGAGCTCGGGGACAAGGGCATCACCGCCTACAACGTGCACCCCGGCTTCATCGCCACCGAGCGCATGGCGCTCCACGTGGCCGGCATCGAGGGGCTCGACCTCTCCTTCGCCGCGCCACCCGAGGTCTGCGGAGTGGTCACCGCCTGGCTCGCCAACGACCCGACGGACAACCCGCCGCGCAACGGCACGGTGGTCGAGAGCCAGGAGTTCTGCGCCGAGCGCAACCTCCTGCCCGGATGGACGCCGGCGGGCCGCTATGCCTCCCGCGGGGGTTCGGCCGGCAAGGCCCCGAGCGCGGCGTCGTGACGGCAGCCTCTCGTCGGGGGGCGCCTCGGCCGTGAGCCGCCGCGCCGCGGTGGTGGGTACCTCGTTCGGTGCCCGCATCCATGTCCCCGCGCTCCGCCAGGCCGGCTTCGATGTCGTGGCCTTAGTCGGGGTCGACGCGGGGAAGACGGCGCGACGGGCCGAACGGGTCGGCGTGGCGCACGCCTGCACATCGTTGTCGGACGCGCTGGCCCTCGATCTCTGTGCGGTCTCGATCGCCGGTCCGCCGGCCACCCATGCCCCGCTCGCCTCGGAGGCCATCGCGGCCGGCTGCCATGTCCTGTGCGAGAAGCCCTTCACCCTCAATGCCCCCGAAGCCGAGCGCCTGGTGCAGGAGGGCGCGGCGGCGGGCGTCGTCACCGTGGTCGGCCACGAATTCCGCTGGGCGCTGGGGCAGGCGACCATGGCCTGGGCCCTGGAGCGCGGCCTGGTCGGCACGCCCCGGCTCTTCGTCAGCGCCTCGTTCAACTCCATGCTCCGCAGCTTCCGCATGCCCGACTGGTGGTTCGATCCGTCCCGTGGAGGTGGCTGGCTGAACGCCTCGGGCTCACACCGGATCGATGCCCTGCGCCAGTGGTTCGGCGACGTGGCCGCGGTCAGCGCCGGCCTGCCCGACGTGAGCGAACCACCGCTCGGGGTCGACGACTCGTTCACCATCCGCTGCGTCATGCACAACGGGGTGGACGTCTCGCTGGTTCAGAGCAGCGCCGCCGCTGGACCGGGGGCCTCCATGACCCGCCTCGTCGGCACCACCGGGACCTTGTGGGCGGAGGGGGACACGGTCCGCCTGGCCGACGATGACGAGCCGAAGGGCCGCGTGCTCGAACCGCCCGCAGAGCTGGCCCTGCCCGATGTCGATGCGCTGGCGGCCGGGTCGCTCGCCGACATGACCCTCATGGAACTGCCCCCGTACATCCGGCTGGCGCAGGCCTTCCTGCAGGCCATTGAGGGACACGCGCCTCTGCCCGGGCCACAGCCGGCCACCTTCGAGGACGGATTGGCCTGTATGCGTGTACTCGAGGCCGTGCGCCAATCAGCCGCGGCACAAGGACGTTGGATCAGCGTCGAGGAAGGTGGAGCGCCATGAGTGGAGCCAAACCAATTGTCGTCGGTGTGCTCGGTGACCGCCCAGGCGGGAGCGGCATGACCGACGAGATGCGCCGGGTCGTCGACGCCGCCGTGGCCTCGGGACGGATCGACCGGCCGGTCACCTTCGTAGAGGACATCACCGACGGTCTCCCGGAGGGAACCGCGGCGAGCGTCACCGCGGGGTTCTGGCGATTGGTGGCACAGGATGCGCTCGTCATCATGGGACCCACCGTGACCGACAACGGCCTGATCGCGACCGAGCTGGCCGACGAGGCGCGGATTCCCTGCTGCAACTGGACCGGCAGCGACCGTACCCGTAGCGAGTGGATGTTCCACTACCAGATCGGTTCGCTCGAGGAGGAGCCGCACCTCCTGGCCGGCCACCTGGCGTCCCTCGGCCACAAGCGGGTCGCCCTGGTCCAGGATCGCTCCCCTATCGGCAACCGGTACGGATCCTTCTTCGAGAACGCCACCGAACGACTCGGCCTGCAGATCACCTCCAAGACGCTGATCTCGCCCGTCTCCGACGATCTCTCCACAACCGTGCGCGACGTGCGCCAAGGTGAGATAGAAGCCTTGGTGTATCTCGGTCTCGGGCTGTCAGCGGGCACGCTTGGACGCGCCATGCGTGACGCCGACTGGCACCCGGCGGTCTTTGCCAACTCCGCCCTGATGTTCGGTTACGCCAACCCCGATTGGGTGCAGAACTGGGAAGGGTGGACCTACGTCGATGCGTGGTCCGAGGAGAACCCACGGCTCCAGGCACTCCTCGCCAACCGCCCCGACGGCGCCTCCATCTTCCCGATGTCGGTGGCCGCAGGCGACGACATGGGCCGGCTGTTGGTGGAGGGACTGGCCGGCGCCGAGAACCTCACCCGCGCCGGGGTCAAGGAGGCGTTCGAGCGCATCAAGTGCCTGCCCGCCTCACTGGGTGAGCCGGGGACGACCATGGGCTTCGGCCACTGGGACCGCGCGGCCCTCAAGGGTGGCTTCATCCTGCTCCGCCAATGGGTCGGCGGCCGTTCAGTCGCCGTGAAGTAGTCGGCGACGGGGCCTTCGCCGTGGAGTAGTCGGCGACGGGCCGGAGTCCAGGGCACCCGCGAAAGATGCTAGCGGCCGCTTTCGCGG
>PKYA01000191.1 GCA_003133545.1 Acidimicrobiaceae bacterium
GCAGGCTGAGGTCGTTGCGCTCCACTACGTATTTGATGCCCTCGCGGGACAAGAACTGCGCCAGACCAGATGCTGAGGTGCCGTTGTCGATCACCTGTTCGACGGTGTCAAGCATCTGGGTGTAGCCGTTGGATCCGACCGGAATGAGATTTCGCCACTCAAGAGAGGTGTCGGCCAGATCCTGCAGCGGCTCATCTATCGGATTCCCCCAGGTGTCGTAGGCGAAGCCCGCTCCTGGCACAAGGAGCGCATTCTCGTGACCCTGGTGGGCGTCAAGCCAGGCGCCCGTCTGCGACCAGTAGTTAGGAATGGCGGAGAACCCACCCGTCCGGTAAAGGTCCCCTCGCCAATAGGGAACCGCCGCTACAGCGACAGCCGCTATCGCGACGGCGCCGAGGGCAACGGCGAACATTCTTGCGCTCGGGATGAAGCGCCCGAGCCGCCGCCGGACTGCACTCCACGGCAGTGGAATCGCCAAGGTCCCCGCCAGGCCCAGAGCAAGGGGCAAGCCCACGAGTGGAGAGAACTTGCTGATATTCCGGAAAGGCCCGAGGTGGGCTTGCAAGAGGTGCTGGACGCTATGAGAGAAGAGTCCACTCGAAGGTCCGATGAACCCGGCGGAAATGACCACGACGCCGAATGTCACGGAAGTGATCAAGAACAACCGTTCGGGAATGCGACGGCACAGACCCGCAAGGCCGAAGGCTGTGACGAGGGCCGTCCCGACGATGGCCGCCCACGAGGAAACGATGATCCACGCCCCCGGAAAGATCGGACCGCCTAGAGTGAAGTAGTCGAGCCAGTACGAAGCTCCGCGGAACGACTCAAACAACGAAGAGGTATAAGTCGTGGTCGTCGATGTTTCCGTGTACGGGAGATAGTTGTAGCCGTACTTGCCCACAAACAGGGTTGCCATGACCCACCAAAAGCACGCCAATGCCGCGGCAACTACCCACCATCCAATGAGTGCCCTTTGGCGCGGTCCAGCCTTGCGAGTCATCAGCCAAATGATCGGCATTGGCATCACCGCGAGAATGACAGCAGCGTTGGCTCCCCCCATGAGCGCGATGGCTATCCCGGATCGAGCCGCCGCTCGTCGCGGTGATCCCTCCCGTGAGCCAGTGACGAGCGGCACCATCACCCAAGGGAGAAAGACCACCGCCTGCAATGCGGAAGATGTGGTCACCAGGCTGACAACTATCGGTGCCGCGCAATACGCCAAGCCCGCGAGTACCCGTGTCCAGCGGAGCCCGATCCCCAACGCTTCCGACAACCGCACAACGCCCCAGCACGCCGCAGTGAGGAGCAGAGCCAGCCAGATTCGTTCCGCACACCAGGTTGGAATATGAAGGAAGTGGGTCACCGCGAAGAAGAAACCCATGGGCATCAGAAACCCTGTGCCCAATTCGACCGTTCCTCCGAATACGTTTGGGTTCCACAGGTGGAGCGCCGAATCGATGTACGAGAACGGTGTGGCTATAAGGGGCAGCTTGGTGTCGTCTTCGATCAGCCCCGGCGATTGCAGGAAGGTCGTCACCAAGAAGCCGATGCCGATGACGAGAAGCGTGCGCCGGCTGGCCGGGCTGGTGGATGTCATCGATGCAGCTCGCCCCTTGAGACGGTGCCTCGTCGCGCCCTCGCGGCGTTCTTCAGTTAGCTGCATTCGCCATTTGAAGTTAACCGCAACTGTGCCACCTCCGTGGGACGCACCACAGGACACTCGCTGTGTATGGCAGTGATAGCCGTGCGGAGGAAGGAGATGCCCCTCAAATCCCCCCTTCTCCTGATAGAGGCGTCAGGAGGATATACCGCCATTCTCGGTTTCGGCCAATCAGGCCTACACTTTCAGGGGGGGGCGGTAACGAACTTCACAGGCCTGCGGGCGGTGCCGAACAAGGGGGAGCGATGGAGGAATGGGATCCACGGGCGGGCGCTACCGTGGTCCGGTCGGGTGATCGCTGCGCGGCCGCGAGCGGCGAATGCCGCATCCGGGCTCGGACGAGTCCATGAAGTGACGCCGTCTGCGAACACGCCATGGCAGCTCATCGCACTCGACAAGGACGCCCGTGTGGCGCTCAAGGGTCAGCGACCGTGCGTGGTGTGGTTCACGGGTATTTCCGGAGCCGGAAAATCGACGATCGCCAATATCGTCGAGCGAGAGCTGCACGCTCGCGGACGCCACACGTACCTCCTCGATGGTGACAACATCCGTCGGGGACTCAACAAGGACTTGGGATTTTCTGACGCCGATCGCGTTGAGAACATCCGTCGCGCGTCCGAGGTGGCTGGCCTCATGGTCGACGCGGGATTGATCGTGCTGGTGGCGTTCATCTCTCCCTTCATTGCCGAACGGCGCATGGCGCGGGGCCGTTTCGAAGCGGGCGAGTTCGTGGAAGTCCATGTCGACACAGCCCTGGCGGTGGCGGAGAAGCGCGACCGCAAAGGCCTGTACGCGAGGGCACGCCGTGGCGAGATTCCCAACTTCACGGGTATCGATTCCCCCTACGAGCCTCCGGAGCATCCCGAGATCCACATCGAGACCAGCGGCGTCACCCCCGAGCAGGCGGCCGGCATCGTGATCGATCATCTGTGCCGGACGGGGATCATCGTGTCGCAGCGCGTCCGCCCCTGATTCGGGTCCCGGGCCGCTGTTCCAGACGGACCGGCGTGGCACAAAATCCGGGGTGGACCGTGCTCCACACCTACCTGTACGCTGCCCACTCCAACCTCGACAAGGTGACCAAATGAACTTCGATCCAGCCCCTCACTGGCCCGATTTCGACGAGCCCGTTCCGGCCGCCCCTCAGTGTCTCTGGATCAAGATCACGCAGCTTTTGGGCGAAGTTTCCTGCTATCTCCAGCCGTTTCATGATGGGGCCCATTGCTCCGTCGACTGGATGGAATGGACGTGATGCAACGGGGGATTGCAAGGACGCCGTGCCCGTGTTCAGAGGCGCAGCGGAGGCCAGTGGGTGTGCCTACCGCGATGCTGAGGGCGTCTTCGACGGGTTGAAGGGTTCCGAATCCCGGGTTGCGGCTCCCCGGCCGCTCATCGCCGGTTGGAAATTCGCCGGGCAAGCCAGAGCTTGAAGCGCTCCCATGCAGTTTTCGGGGCGTCTGCCACATTCCCGACCGTACACCTGGCCGCTATCCTGCGCTCGTGCTTGCATTCACCAAACCCTGCGACCTCTCCCCCGGATTTTTCAACTAACACGGCCGGTGATTCAGGATGGCGTACTTGCCCCAGCTGCGGTCCACGCACTGCTAGGAGCCGACTCCGTGGCGCGGCCGATGGACGGACGCCAAGGGGAAGGTGCACGGAGCATGGGCGTGCGATCGGCGCGCCGCTGTATTTGAGCGACTGCGGCACGTCCGCCGCAACCAGACGGCCACCGTGATCGCCACTTCGGAGGAATACGGTCGCACCTGTCGCCAGTCACGACGAGGCCCCCGGACGGATCATCCCGGTCGGGGGCACCAAATCCCGGGGCGTGGTTTTTGAACACGCGCCGAAGTTAACCCGCGATTAGGCCCAAAGTCCCGTGTCGCCACCTATGGGACCTTCGACTCTGTTAGGAACAAGCACTGAACGTGCACCGTTGCGTGGGGCAAGGGAATCGCCCCAGCGGGCGACCTCCCTGTCTCTCAACGGGGGGGTCGTTTCGCGTTGAGCACCTGGAGCGGGCTTACATTTCCCTCACGATCGTCCGCCCGACTCCGCTCAGTTCTTTGTTGGAGGAAAGCCGAGATCGTGACGAACGATGGCGACGGCTGTTTCAGATCGCTCAAATCTCTCTGCGTCGTGCTTAAGCAATGAGAACGCATTTGGAAGATCGATCGTCGCAGGCGATTGGACGTCACCGATAATGGGAGATCTCGTGCTACATGAAGGTGTAGACCTCGGACCCATGCTGTCGATTCTTGAAATTGGCTTACCTATCAGTTCGTTGCATTCGAGCGCTCTCGATCTCCCGTAGTCTCGACTGGGCGACGAGCCAATGGCTGGAACGGGTCACTTGACTGTCCGGCACCACGTGTTTCAATCCTTCGGGACTATCTGTCCGTGCTCCACACCGTCGACAGACCGATATGCGTCCGTTTGTCTCAGGGATGTGGTGGGCATCCAGCTGACTTTCCACCTTCAGGGCATCGGAACCGGTCATGGTCCTCCTTTGGACTGACGTGCCCTATTGGGTGCAACGCCAAGCCTGAAGGGACCATATCTGACTCCAGTTGAGCAGGATTGCCCTTCTCCACAATCCTACGTCATTCGTAAGAGATTCACTCCACAATGTCCCAATACGATTCGGGTGCGGCCATGCGGCACATCGAGGAACGTTTCAGGCTGGTCATCCAACGGGGTGCTGGACTATCTCCCGGGGGTAACGAACCCCGATATACACTGGCGCTCTATCTGGGAGTGAGCCGTGGCTGTTGTGGGAAGTGCGGGCCGACCACACCAGCCTTCGGGATGGACGATCCTGCGCGTGTCCCCCGGCCACGGAAATCTCCCCAATCCTGTACTGCCACCAATTCGAGCGGGGGCCGCTCAGTGCCACCGGGCTCCAGTTCCGAGACATACAGCTCCGTGACCGCAGCGGCGACCTTGAGGCTCTCACGCCATGGCGGGGGGTCGGGCAACTCTCACAACGGTCGAGCGTGGCAGGTACTGATCGACGGGAGCGTCGTAGGCTCTCTCCGCAACAACGAGGCCGTCGATCTACCGCTTGAAGCGGGACATCACGGCGTGCAGGTGACGTCGATGCGGTTCCTCCGCAGCCCAAAAGATTCCTTCGATCTGGCGGAGGGGCAGGTCATCGGGCTCTCGTGCCGGCGGCGACCCCGTCACCCCTTCATCGTCCAGCGATCGATCATCTTGCTGGTGGTCAGCCTGTTCAAGCACGACGTCTGGATCAGTCTTATACCTGACGACACCGTCGAGATTGACCTCGAAGCCGGCGGCAACGCACTGCGGACAGAGGCTGCTGACGCGTCAAGGTCACCAGACAGCACAAGGGCGATCACAAGCGTCAAGGAGATCACCAGCACGCCGACCCTCGATGGCAAAGGGGGCCCGGCCGCCCTCGCCGTGCAGCAGCTGACCAAGCGCTTTGGTCAGCGGACTGCTTTTTCCGAGGTGTCCTTCGAAGTTGCCTACGGAGAGGTGTTCGGCTTCCTGGGCCCCAACGGCGCCGGCAAGACCACCACCGTCCGCACGCTCGGCACGCTGATCGCGCCGACCTCGGGCTCGGCCACAGTCGCCGGGATCCCGCTCAGCCCCGAGAACGGAGTGGAGATCCGCCAGCGCATTGCCATCATGCCCGAGGCACCCGGTCTCTATCTGCGCCTGACCGTGACCGAGAACCTGGAGTATTTCGCCGGTCTCTACGGTCTGCACAACCCCGGGCCGAGGATCGAAGAGGCACTCGAGGCGGTGAATCTCGCGAATCGGGCGGGAGATCTCTGCGGCGGACTCTCCAAGGGGCTCCGCCAGCGCGTGGGTCTGGCCCGAACGCTGCTGAGCGATCCGGCTGTCATGTTCCTTGACGAACCGACGTCGGGTCTCGACCCGGTGGCCGCACGCGAGGTACACGACCTGATCATCGGGCTCCGCCAGCGGGGAGTGACGATCTTCCTCACTACCCACCGGCTCGACGAGGCCGAGAAGCTGTGCGACCGGGTGGCCATCATGAACAGCACGTTGCGCACGGTTGGCACGCCGGCGGGGCTGCGGGAACAGCTCTTCGAGAAGTCGCTTGTCGTGAGCACCGTCGAGCCGGTCAAAGGGCCCGAGCAGCTCTTCTCCAGCATCAAGGGTGTCGAGAGCTGGCGCGCCGACGGTCCCGCTTCCTATGTGCTCTCGGTGTCGGAGCCGAAGGTGGCCGCACCCGAGGTGGTGCGGGGCCTCGTCAATGCCGGAGCAGATGTCCTCACCGTCGGTGAGACCCAGCACTCGCTCGAGGACGTGTATCTCGAGCTGATTGCCGAAGACGTCGAGGCCCACAAGCCATGATGGGTCTCGACGCCACACGTGTCCGCGCCGTCGTCCGCAAGGAGTTGCGGGACTTCCGGCGCAAACGGTCCATCGTGGCGACCATGTGCATCCTGCCGCTGTTCTTCCTCGTTGAGCCCGTGGTCACCATCTTTCTGGTCACGCCGAGCACATCGGGTGCGGCCTTGCAGAAGAGTCTCATCCTTCCCATCCTCTACCTGCTGTTGATCCCGACCATCATGCCGAGCACGCTCGCCGCGTACAGCGTGGTCGGCGAGCGCGAGCAGGGAACCCTCGAACCGCTTCTCACGACGCCTCTCCGCCAGCAGGAATTCCTCCTGGGCAAAGCGACGTCGGTCATGATCCCCACGTTGGCGCTCTCCTACACGTTGTTCGGCGTCTTCCTCGCCGCCGTCCGGCTGTTCGCCAACTCCGCCGTCGCTTCGGCCGTTTTCCACGACAGTCCAGTAATTCTCGCTCTGCTCCTCTTGGCTCCCCTCATGGCCGGCTGGGGCATTGTGGTTGGCATGGCCGTGTCGGTCAGGGCGACCGAGGTGCGCGTCGCCCAACAACTCGGTACCTTGGCCAGTCTTCCCCCTGTGGCCGTGATCATCCTGCTGGCGGTCGGTGTGGTCAGCCCGACGTTCTCCGTAGCGCTCGAATTTGTCGTCGGGTTGCTGGTGATCGATGTACTTCTCTTGCGATTCGTATCCGGGATGTTCGATCGGGAGCGCCTGGTGACGGGAGCCAAAGCCGCTTAGGGCCAGCGTTCCGGACCACGTCCGCGACCACCTCGGCGGTGCGACGCTCTTCCGGTGGCCCCGCCGAGGTAACGCGCTCGCCCGTCACGTGCTCCACGGGTTATCGAATCGTGGACCGTCGGAGGCGTTTCCACCGACGCGAGACGTGGACGGCCAAGTACACGACGAGCACGGCAGACGAGGTCAGGTGCCACCTGTCGAATGGCGGTGGGATCGGAAGGAGCAAAGGAGCTCCCCGGCCCCAGTCGAGGATCCCTGAAATCACGACGTTGATCGTGATGAAGGTAAGGATCGCATCCGATGCCAAGAGACGTAACTCGCGCTCGACCCCTGGGCGAAGGCGCCCGAGCTTCGCGAGCATCCGAGCAATCCGGTGGCGACGCTGTGCCAGGTGGACAATGACCAGGCCTGCGAAGACCAGCCCCACGTCCGCATGGATGGCGTTTCGAATGTGGAGGAGTTGCAGGGTCCCAAGTGCCGCCGCGACGGAGGCCAGGAGGCCAAGGTGCACGAGCCAGCGAGACCTGGCACGCCACGCGGTCCGCGATCGAGCTGATACTTCGCTGGGGGCGCCGACCGCCCGCCCTCGCGCAGCTCCTGGGTCCTCCGTGTCCATGGACGTCACCTCTCAATCTGGGTGCGCAAGGCCACGAGCTCCTGCCGCGATGGAAGCCCGTGTGCTCGTTGGGAAGACCCGCAGAGAGGGAGACGTTTCCGTGCCCAATGGTTGCAGTACCCTGACTCTATGCGGGGTCGCCTATTCGTCAGCCTGGTTGTTTTTGCAGCCACCCTGACTGCAGTGACCTGGGCGGCTACCGCCGCCGGCGCGTCCAAGGAATCGCGCCTGCTAATCACGGCCATCCACCTCGACATGGCTCGTTCCTACACGCCAAAGGCGCCGCCTGGGGCGACGGACGATTACCACTGCACCGTTTTGAACCCCGACGTCAAGCAGAACTCGTTCATCATCTCGGACCAATTCTTCCCCGGAAGTGTCGAGGACCACCACGCTATTTTGTTCCTGGTTCCACCGTCGCTTGCAGCCGAGGCTGAACAGGCCAATGACAACGGAAATGGCTGGACGTGTTTCGGCGAGTCGCCAATTCCCGACACCTCGCGATCGCAGATTTCGAACACACCCTGGCTCAGCGTCTGGGCGCCGGGGCACGGTGCGGACAACTTTCCCAAGGGGACCGGAGTCCCGTTTCCGGCCGGAAGCTTGGTGATAATGCAGGTCCACTACAACCTGCTCGTTGGAGACAATCCAGTCAAGAACCGAATTGTGCTGCACACGGTGCCGATCTCGACTCCACTCCTGCCCCTCAACCTTGACCTGTTACCGGCCCCGCCGGACATACCGTGCCCGACCGGCGTTACCGGTCCCCTGTGCAATCGGGCTGCTTCGCTTGCCAACCTCGGTCAACGCTTCGGTCAGAGTTCGGTCGCCTTCGTCGACGACCTCGAGCGTCAGTGCGGACGCAACCCGGCAGACCCGCCGGAGGGCGATTCGACCTCCTGCACTTCTCAGATAGACAACAGTGGCTACATCGTCAGAGTGGGTGCACACATGCATCTGTTGGGTGCCACCTTGAAAATGGTCCTGAACCCCGGGACATCTCAGGCGAAGACGATCCTCGATGTCCCGAACTACAACTTCCACTACCAGAAGGCCTACAACCTAACGACCCCGATAAAGGTGTCGCCGGGTGACAGCGTGCAGGTCACCTGCACCTACAACCCGAGCTTGGCTCAGGAGCTTCCTGCTCTCCGCAGCATCGCGCCGCACTTCGTCACTTGGGGTTGGGGGTCCTCTGACGAGATGTGCCTCGGTATGATCTGGAGCTCGGCCTCCCTCCCCAACTCCAAGTACCCCGTTTAGGTTCCTTCGGCATCGCCATGTCAATCACTGGGACAGACGCAAACATCGCGAGTAGAGCCCGCTTCGCTGCGCTCGGGGGGCCCAGCTCGGCCGAGCCGGAGAGAGCCATAACTGCCTTTCCGGTCGAGGCGTGTATCGCCATGTCGCGACCTCCGTCGGGTGGCGGCGCAGTCCGTCAAGCGGCCGCTGCCTGGGCACCAGGCCAGCCTCTGCTCATGGGCTGAGTCTCTTCCCACCGCCGATGGCCACGGTGGCGGTGATGTCCCGGTGTTCGCTCCCGGGTCCGGGGTGCGTGAGGATTGAGGTGACGGTCACATCACCTCCGGTCAGGACGTGGTCGATTCTGATGAGTGGGGGGAGGACGGGGAGGCGCTGGGACCACGTGAAGGCGAACGGCTGCCCTCGGGCTGCCGCCGCATCGGTCAGGCCCGTTGCCAGAATCGCCCGGAATCCGCGGTTCCCCCAGGTGGCGTTGAAATCACCCACCATAAGGAGAGGCCGCGGATGGACTTTCTCCAGGCTCTGGTACACCCCATCCAGCTCGAGATTCCACGCTTCCACGCTCGGATTGGTCGGAGCCGTTGTGTGCACCACCCAGAGATTGATGGTGCGACTGGGAAGCACCAGATCAGAAGTGATCAGATAAGCGAGTCCATCGACATACGACACCTGGACGTGTTCGAGCGGGTAGTGACTCGCGACGAGGAAGCCGCGTGATCCACAGCACTGTATTTTGAACTGGTGCGGAAGGGTGGCGAGCACACCGGCAGCGTTGAGCTGACCCCAATCGCCGGGCCAGGTCTCTTCCATCGTGAGTACGTCAGGACGATACGACTTGAGCTGGCGAACGTATCCCGCCATCGAATGGTTGTCGTCGTACACGTTGGCATCGAACAGCCGGATGGTCGGTTCAGAACGCACGGTGGCCGGCAGCGGGGAGGAAGCCAGAATTTCTGGAGCGACATAGATGACTTGCGCCGCACAGATCAGTGCGGCTGCGACCGCTAGCACCCGCCGTCTCCCCAGAAGGGCACCCGCCAACACGAGCCAGGCCGGCAGGAACAACACCTCGATCGCCGCGTCAAGCTCAGCGAAGACCGGCCATTGGTCCCACGCGATGGATCGGGCAAGAACCACCGAACCCAGAGCAGCCACGATCAGCCATCCCAGGCACATCACGACTAGGCCCACGATGCGGCGCATTCTGTTCCTGGGGACCGGCGGCATGAGCTATCCCTCGTAAGTACGACTTAGGTCGGTACGAAAGGTGATCGGCGCGATCGTAGTGTGCAGAATCCTGAAACTGGCCGCGTCGACAACACTCGGATGCCAGGTGAGAGATTTCAACGCTAGGTCTCGCTCGATTGATCGGGCTTCGGGGACTTGAACCCGAGCTTCTTGACCCCCTGTGAGCCACCACGCGCTGTCCTCGATGACATATGACCAGGTTGGCGTAGAGCGGAACGTTGGAAGTTAAATGAGAACTCACGCTAAAAGGAGGATCGTTGCTAGACCAGTCATGGTGCGACCAGTTACCTCGTGCACACTCGGCTGTGACGCGGAACGAGACTCTAAGCAGTCGGCGTGCGTTGGTTCTCGCGTAGTTCTGGACTGAACGAACCGGTGTCGAAATCGCGCACGGTTATAGTGATAGAGGATTGGGCCCACCGGTCAGAAGGCCATTTCCCGCGCAGATTCGCGGAGCTAACAGAGGCCTTCACTGCTTTGGGATGGCATGGAGAGGTGCTGACCTCGCGCGGTTGGGTTCACGAAACTGACGCTGACCCGGTTCCGTTCGCGGTCTCTCGTTACGGACGCCTTGCGCTGGTGCTCGATCGAGTAGCAAGTCGACTACAACGGGTAAGCCGGCAGACTCGCCTGGGTAACTTGGCCCGCACCTTCGGTGGCCAGTTACGGGTAATGGCGATAGTTGGCTCAGCGAGGTCGATTCGTCGGCGAACGAATGGATCCGCTGACGTCGTCGTGCTCAGCTACGGGATTGACGTCGTCCTTGCCGCGGCGCTGGCGGGTCGTGGGCGCTGGTTGTTCTACGCCTTCGAGCCACCATCGGTGGTGCTCGAAGGACGTCAGATCCGTCTCGAAAGTAGGTTGGCAAAATGGGCAGAGCGGCGACGCCGTGCTCAAGGTGGTGGTGCTTGTATTGTGACGCCCTACGAGAGATCCCGAGCAGAGTGGTCAGCCATAGCGCCATTTATGACGCCAACTGTCCTCGCGATTGCCGGCTGTAGCGTTTCCTTCCCGATTCCCAATGCCCGCGATCAACTCGGAATTTTCCCAGCCGACCGGATCGCCCTGATTTTCGGCTCGAAATACAATAAGGATTGTGACGTTGTATGGCGAGCCTTTTCGGAACTTGAAGACTGGCGGCTTCTGATCGGTGGCCACGTCACGGATTTGTACATTGCGGCTGGTCAGCCTCTCGCCGCACGTCGACCGATCCTGATTGACGGATTCGTGAGCAACGCCACGCGCGAGCTGGCCTATTCCGCCGCTGATCTCGTAATCCTCAGTTTCCGTCCCGATTACGAACGCAACTCGGGGACCCTGATGGACGCCATTTCCTGGGGGATTCCCGTCGTTTGTTCGGAGCGGTCTGGCGCTGCCGAGTTGGTTCAGAGGTTCCGGCTCGGAGTCACATTCACGCCCGGGGATGCGCAGTCACTTGCCAATGCCGTCAGACTGGCGCCGGAGCGGATTCACGATGATGACGTTCATCGAGCGAGGAAAGACCTCTCCAATGCTGCGGTGGCGACTCGTTTCCTGGAACTCTTCCAACAGCTGAGTCGATCGCAAAGCGCCCCCATATGCGCATAGACCAAAGTGTCAAAGGTTGCCCGGTTCGAGCCGGAGGCGCGAAGTCGCCTCAGATCTCGATTAGCTGAATCTCCGGATCGAGTCTGCGCAGATCGCCGGGGTCCGAGGTGACAACCCGCTGACCACTGCGTCGACCGCAGATCACCACATGGGCATCGACGAGGTCCGTTGTCCCGCTGGCTGCAAGAATCCTCCCTACGCTCGTGGCATCAACTCGATCGAGGGGGACGACGGTCGTTTTCGGCTGCCGCACCAATCGAGCTAGCCGCACCTGGCGTTCGGGCCGGCGGACCGCCTGGGCCAGGGCAGAAGCAGGCACGGTGATCGGCGCGCTTGTTTGCGCGGCTCGGGCCAGCAGCACGACGATTCGACGATCATTGCGGTCCAGGGCGATCAGTCCGCCTGCATCGAGCGTAAGGCCGGGCATCAGAGCACCGAGCGGGTGCGTCGCTTCTGGTTCCCGAGCATTTCGTCTGCCCACGCCTTCTCATCACGAGAGAGTGGACCACCAGTGTCTCGAAGGGCTTGTGCGAGCAGGGCGCCCCAACCAGCTATGTCGTCAAGCGACACACCTACAGCGTGTTGCACGAATCCCGAGACGCTGGACGCTTTCCCCGCCTCGACGAGTTCGCGGACTCGATCGAGCTGCGCCTCCTCAAGCGTGATCGTGACCTTCTTGGTCGCCATACCACTTACCATACTACCGAATAGGTTCGGCTGCTATGAGAATTCGTGCCGGGCCCGCGGACATGGAGTCGCCCAGTTTGCTGCCGGGTACGGGGACCCGCTTCTGTGAGAGACATCACCGGGTGTACCCTCGCAATGGCTCACTGAGAGCACGAGCGTCCCCGCTTACGGTGACAAGATCGAGAGTCCCGATGGGACCCAGTAATGCGGCCCCCTCCTCCGGGCCAACTGACCAAATGCTGCGTGGTGGGAAGACTGGGGGAATTCATTTGTCTACGGACAATGTGCCCTGTGCCGCAGGGCGGGTACCCACCCGTCAGTGCGGTCGATGCAGGCAGTTCTTCCCGACTGATGACTCTTCGACGGCTCCCGCAGCGAAGTGGTGGGCATGTCCGGCCTGCCATTGCAAGTTGTTCGGTACTGGCTGATGCCTGGGGTGGGCGACACCGGCATGGATCTTCTCATCGAGTCTGCTAGTGCCCTCGATAGGGCAGGCGCTGCCTGTGAAAGCTCGGAGGATGCGGCTTGCCTCTTTGCACTGGCGGACCGGGTCCGGAAGTACCTAGCAATGAGCCGTCCCACCACGACTCTCGGGATGCCCCGGATTGTCTCGGATGACAGTCGGCTGACGGATGAGAACGTGATTCACCGGACGGCAGAGTTCAACCAGTCCCACATACGCATCCTGCCGGACTGAATTTCGACGACGTAGGTCGACCGCGGCAGATCTCGTGCGACACGAAGTTGTAGACCCCGGACTCCATGCTGTCGATTCGGGTCGGGGTTCGGATGATGGTCGCCATCACTCCTCCCCGTCCTTGGTCCAGACCTCTCCCAGTCGTCGCACTCGCTGGCCTCGCCGCGCGGTTGCCGGTGTGCCCGATGAGGATGACGCCGTACCACCCGGCGCGCAGGCAGCCCTCCAGGCCCTCGTCGTCAGCGACGTCGGCCCACCGCTGGCTGACCAGTCCGCCCACGCCGGCGACGGGCTTGGGGTCAGTCGGCATGGAGACGCTTGGTTTCCGGTAGCCGACCTTCTCGAAGCGATGCCTCGGGCCCGCGTGTCCGAGCGCAGCCGGAACCGCAGGTCGCCGCGTCCGGGTCGTTGTGGCGCAACATCAGCCGAGATCCTGGCGGACGCCGGGTTCGCGATTGCGGAGTCATCGTGAATCGCCCGCTAGGCAGTCCCAGGCTTGCCCAGGAGGGAGGCAACGCGGTTCTGGGTACAGATATTTGCCCCAGGGCGCCAGGGTTCTTACGGGCGTCTACGGCCAGCTCGACCGCCGTGGCGCTGTGCCCCACCCTCCGGGGGCGGGCGGCCAGTTCGCCAGCCGGGCTGGTGCCGGCGTCCGGGTTCGGCGGCGGACACGAGCACCATAAGGCGGCGGCGCAGCGCGCTGCGGATAGCGACGCTCACGTCAGTCCCACTCCGGCTTCGGTGCTCAGATGGCGCCATTGAGGCGCTGCCATGGTAGTACCCTGACTTACTTCCACGACTGTGCGAGACAAACGGTTATAACCTCTTTCGATCCGGAGGACCTATGACGAGATCGCTTGCTGTCGTGGCCATCATCGGATCTCTCCTCGCGGGAGGCCCTTCGATCGCTTCGGTGAGTTCGACCAAGAGCAAAGCCAAGGCGCCCATTACCGCCCAGATCGCACTTTGCGCAAACGCAGTCTCAGGACACCAGAGGGTAACGACGTCGCAAATACGCGACTGCAGCAACCTCCCACACGTTCATCAGAACTGCCCAACCGGGCCAGGCATCACTGTGATTCAATCCAAATCATCAAACGTCGCCCTGCGGCCGGGCAGCAAGCCGGTGCGTTTCGGAACGACCTACACGAGCACCCAGCTGACACACCTCTGCGGAATGGCACGTACCAAACGGCGGGAGTAGACGTCGATGATGAAGGCCGCGTAGACGATGCCCGACCAGGTCGAGCAATACGTGTTAGGGGTCGGGCCGGAGCGCCCTGGCCATCTTTCGACAGGTGGGTTTCTCCGGCCCGCCCTCCGAACCGGTTATGGGAAATTCCACGTAACGGGATGTATGTCCAGCGCGTG
>PKYA01000195.1:0-1782 GCA_003133545.1 Acidimicrobiaceae bacterium
GGCACGTGGTACTTGTTGGCCTGACGCCATACCGTCTCGGTCTGGGGCTCCACGCCCGCCACGGCGTCGAACACGGCCACGGCGCCGTCGAGCACGCGCAGGGAGCGCTCCACCTCGACGGTGAAGTCGACGTGGCCCGGCGTGTCGATGATGTTGATCCAGTTGTCCCGCCAGCGGCAGGTGGTGGCGGCCGAGGTAATGGTGATGCCGCGCTCCTGCTCCTGGANNCCGATCTTGTAGTTGCGACCGGTGTAGTAGAGGATCCGCTCGGTCGTGGTGGTCTTGCCCGCGTCGATGTGGGCCATGATCCCGATGTTGCGGGTCTTGGCCAGGGGGTACTTCCGGGTAGGGAGGGCGTCAGCCATGATGCGTGGTGTTCCTTCGAATGGAGTTGCGATCCACTACCAGCGGTAGTGGGCGAATGCCTTGTTGGACTCTGCCATCTTGTGCATGTCCTCACGGCGCTTGACTGCCGCGCCGATGTTGTTGGAGGCGTCGAGGATCTCCCCGGCCAATCGCTCGGCCATGGTCTTCTCCCGGCGCTGGCGCGAGTACGTCGTCAACCAGCGAATTGCCAGTGTAGTGGCGCGACGGGGGCGGACCTCCACCGGCACCTGGTAGGTGGCGCCGCCCACCCGGCGGCTCTTGACCTCGAGCTCGGGACGGGTGTTCTCGACGGCCCGCTTGAGGGCGGCCACGGGGTCCCCGCCGGAGCGCTCCTGCACCAGGTCCAATGCGCCGTAGACGATGCGCTCGGCCAGGGTCCGCTTGCCCCGCGAGAGGATCTTGTTGACCACCTGGGTCACCAGGACCGAGCGGTAGACCGGGTCGGGGGCCAGTTCTCGCCGGGTGGCGGGTCCGTTACGGGGCATCAGGACTCCTTTTTGGCGCCGTAGCGACTGCGGGCCTGGCTGCGCTCGCGGACGCCCGAGGTGTCGAGCGCACCGCGGACCACCTTGTAGCGCACACCGGGCAGGTCCTTCACACGACCACCGCGGACGAGGACGATGGAGTGCTCCTGGAGGTTGTGGCCGACACCGGGGATGTAGGCCGTGATCTCGACGCCCGAGGAGAGGCGGACGCGGGCCACCTTGCGCAGGGCCGAGTTCGGCTTCTTGGGGGTGGTGGTGTAGACGCGCGTGCACACACCCCGCCGCTGGGGGGCGCCCTTGAGGGCCGGCGTCTTGGTCTTGGTCACCTTGGCCTGCCGTCCCTTGCGGACGAGCTGGGCGATTGTGGGCACGCGTTACCTCTCGATACTGAAATGGTGAATCCATGTGTGACGCGGTAACCGCGTTGGCCGAGGCCTCACATGGCAGACGAAAGATGATAGCCCGTGCCCAGGGGTTGGACAATCGCGTCCGCCCCCGGCGCCGCCACCCCGGGGCTTCCGGCCGGGCCAGCGCGGGCGTTAGCCTGCCTGACTATGGAACATTCGATGGCTGAGCGGCTGGCCGAGTTGGCCGAGCGCAAGGAGCAGGCCCTGCACGCCGGCAGTGAGGCGGCGGTGGAGCGCCACCACGCCAAGGGCAAGATGACGGCCCGGGAGCGGATCGCCTACCTGCTCGACGAGGGCTCGTTCCAAGAGCTCGACATGCTGGCCCGCCACCGGGCCCACGGGATGGGGCTCGAGGACAACCGCCCGTACACCGACGGCGTGGTCACCGGCTTCGGGACGATCGACGGCCGCCGGGTCTGCATCTTTAGCCAGGACTTCACGGTCTTCGGGGGGGCGCTCGGCGAGGTGTTCGCCGAGAAGATCCACAAGGTGATGGACCTGGC
>PKYA01000195.1:1791-15800 GCA_003133545.1 Acidimicrobiaceae bacterium
CCGGCCATGACCGACTTCATCTTCATGGTGCAGGGCACCTCGCACATGTTCATCACGGGCCCCGACGTCGTGAAGACGGTCACCGGCGAGGACGTGACGCTCGAAGAGCTCGGCGGCGCCATGAGCCACGCCACCAAGTCGGGCGTCGCCACCTTCGTCTCCCCCGACGAGAAGGCCTGCCTCGACGACGTCCGCCACCTGCTCTCCTTCCTCCCCTCCAACAACCTCGAGGAACCGCCGCTCGAGCTGACCGGCGACGAACCGGACCGCCAGGTGCCCGAGCTGATCGACATCATGCCGGTGTCGCCCAACCAGCCCTACGACATGAAGAAGGTCATCACCGCCGTGGTCGACAACGGCGACTACTTCGAGGTGCACCGGCACTGGGCCATGTCCATCACGTGCGGCTTCGGGCGCATGGGTGGCCGGGTGGTCGGGATCGTGGGAAACCAGCCGGCCGTGCTGGCCGGCGTGCTCGACATCGACTCGTCCGAGAAGGCCTCGCGTTTCGTCCGCACCTGTGACGCCTTCAACATCCCCCTCCTCACCTTCGTCGACGTGCCCGGCTTCATGCCCGGGACCGACCAGGAGTACGGGGGCATCATCCGCCACGGGGCCAAGCTNNTCATGAACTCCAAGTCGATCGGGGCCGACCTGGCCTATGCCTGGCCCTCGGCCGAGCTTGCCGTCATGGGCCCCAACGGCGCCGTCGAGATCGTCTACCGCCGCGAGCTGGCCGAGGCGCCCGATCCGGCCAGCCGGCGGGCCGAGCTCATTGACGAGTACACCGAGCGCTACGCCAACCCCTACATCGCGGCGGAGCGGGGCTACATCGACGACGTCATCTCGCCGGCCGACACCCGCGCCGTGATCTGCCGCAGCCTGGACATCCTCTCCTCCAAGCACGAGGAGCTGCCGCGCCGCAAGCACGGCAACGTGCCGCTGTGAACCTGGCCCTGTGAGCGCCGCCAGGACCAAGGGGAAGGCTGCCCCCGCGCCACGCCCGCCCGCGGCGGCGGCCCCCGCGCTGGTGGTCGACCCGGCACGGCTGACGTTGGCGCCGCGCCCGGTACCCGGTCCCGAGGTGATGGCGGCGATCACCGCCGCCGTGCAGCAGTGTTGGCCCCGGCCAGCCGCACCCGAAGCCCTGCACCCGGTCCAGCCGACCTGGCGCTTCAGCGGCCGCTGGTGGGCCCAACCCCCCACCCGCCGCCGGGCCCGACCCTGGGTGAGCCGCTGACCGTCTACGTCGACGACTGGCGCCAACGGGCCACCATCCGCACCCGCGAGGACCGCTGGTCGCACCTGGTGGCCGACGACGCTGACGAGCTGCACGCCATGGCGGCGCGCCTCGGGATCCCCCGGCGCGGCTACCAGCGCCATCGGCGCTCGCCAGCCCTGAACCACTACGACCTGCCCGAGCGCCTCCGCCTGCGGGCCATCGAGCTCGGGGCCGTCGCCATCACCTGGCGCGAGCTGGGCCGCCTCACGCGGGAATGGCGGCGCGGTGGCGCTCGGCCAGAGCGACCAGATCCTCCATGATGCGGCCGAAGGAGAAGTCCTTGGGGGTGTAGACCGACGCCACTCCCTTGCCCCGCAGCACCTCGGCGTCGTCGGGCGGGATGATCCCCCCCACCACCACGGCGGCATCGACCCCGGCGGCGCGCAGGCGGTCGAGGATGTCGGGCACCAGCTCCATGTGCGAGCCGGAAAGGATGGAGAGGCCCACGATGTCGACGTCCTCGTCGCGGGCCGCCGCCACTATCTGCGCCGGGGTGAGACGGATGCCCTGGTAGATCACCTCGAAGCCGGCGTCGCGNNGCGATCTGCTCGGCCCCGTTGGAATGCCCGTCGAGGCCCGGCTTGGCCACCAGGAGCCGCGGTGGCCCTCCGGTGCGCGCCGCCAATGCCTTGGTGCGGGCCACGAGGGGGGCCAACTCCTCGCCCCGGTGCCCCACCCCGCCGCCCACCCCGGTCGGGGCGCGGAACTCCCCGAAGATCTGGCGCAGTGCGCCGGCCCACTCCCCGGTGGTCCCCCCGACGTGGGCCAGGGCGATGGTGGCCTCCATGATGTTGCCGTCCGGCCCTTCGTCCTCGGCCACGGCGCGCAGCGTGTCGAGGGCGTGCCGCACGGCTGCCTGGTCTCGCTCGGCGCGCCATCGCTGCACATCGGCGATCTGGTCCGCTTCCACTCGGGGGTCGACCTTCAAGATGTGCTCTATCTCGTCGTCGCCGGTGAGTGGGGAGGGCGCCGTCTCGGTGAAGCAGTTCACACCGACCACGCGCTGCTCGCCGGTCTCGATGCGCCGGACCCGCTCGGACTGGCTCGACACCAGGCGCGCCTTGATCTCGTCGATGGCCCCGAAGGCGCCCCCGAGCTCTTCGATCTCGGCCAGCTCGGCCCCGGCCGCCTCCATGAGCTCGGCCGTCTTGGCCTCGATCACCTTGGAGCCCTCGAAGATGTCGCCGTACTCGAGGAGGTCGGTCTCGAAGGCCAGGATCTGCTGGATGCGCAGCGACCACTGCTGGTCCCATGGGCGCGGCAGGCCGAGGGCCTCGTTCCACGCCGGCAGCTGCATGGCCCGGGCCCGCGCGCTCTTCGAGAGCGTGACGCCGAGCGTCTCGAGGACAATCCGGGGCACGTTGTTCTCGGGCTGCTGTTCGGTCAGCCCGAGCGAGTTGACCTGCACCCCGTAGCGGAACCGGCGCAGCTTGGGGTCCTCGACCCCGTAGCGCTCGCGGCAGATGCGGTCCCACATGGCGGTAAAGGCCCGCATCTTGGTGGTCTCCTCGACGAAGCGGACGCTGGAGTTGACGAAGAAACTGATCCGACCGACCACCTCGGAGAGCTCAGAGGGGTCGATCTTGCCGGAGTGGCGCACGCCGTCGAGGACGCCGATGGCAGTGGCCAGCGCGTACGCCACCTCCTGGATCGGGGTCGCACCGGCCTCTTGGAGGTGATAGCTGCAGACGTTGATCGGGTTCCACTTGGGCACCTGGCGCACCGTGTAGGCGATGGTGTCGACGGTGAGGCGCAGGCTGGGGCCGGGCGGGAAGATGTACGTGCCGCGGCTCAGGTACTCCTTGACGATGTCGTTTTGCGTCGTGCCGGCGAGCCGGCGGACGTCGACGCCCTGGTCCTCGGCGTGGGCCACGTAGAGGCCGAGGAGCCAGGCGGCGGGGGCGTTGATGGTCATGGAGGTGTTCATCTCGCCGACCGGGATCTGGTCCATGAGCACTTCCATGTGGCCGCGGTGCGCCACCGGGACGCCGACCTTGCCCACCTCTCCCGCCGCCTCGGGCGCGTCGGGGTCGTACCCGGTCTGCGTCGGCAGGTCGAAGGCGATGGACAGGCCCGTCTGGCCCTTGGCCAAGTTGTTGCGGTAGAGCTCGTTGGACGCCTTGGCCGTCGAATGCCCCGAGTACGTGCGCATCAGCCACGGTGCGTCACGCGGCGTGTCCTGGGCCATCGCTCTCACCTCCCGGGTGGGAAAACCTCTTCCACCATTGTGCCCGCCGGTTAGCGGTTGTAGTCGTAGAAGCCGCGCTTGGTCTTGCGGCCGAGCTGGCCCGAGGTCACCATGCGGCGGAGCAGGGGGACCGTGGCGTAGTTGGGGTCCCGGAACTCTTCGTAGAGCGCGTCGAGGATGGCCACCGAGGTGTCCAGTCCGACCAGGTCCAAGAGGGCGAAGGGGCCCATGGGGAACCCGCACCCGCCCTTCATGGCTGCGTCGATCCCTTCCTTGGTGGCCACACCTTGTTCCAGCAGGCGCACGGCGTTGTTCAAGTAGGGGAAGAGCAGCGCGTTGACCACGAACCCGGCCTGGTCCTTCACTTCGACCGGCTCCTTGCCACAGGCCTGGGCGAAGGCGACGGCAGCCGACACCGTCGCGTCCACCGCGGTGACCGGACGGACCACCTCGACCAGCGCCATGGCCGGGGCCGGGTTGAAGAAGTGGATGCCGCAGACGAGGTCGGGGCGCCCCGTCGCCATGGCCATCTCCACCACCGGCAGGGTCGAGGTGTTGGTGGCCAGGATCGCCCCCGGCTTGCACACGCTGTCGAGCTCGGCGAACAACGCCTTCTTCACCGCCAGGTCCTCGACCACCGACTCGATCACCAGGTCGACGTCGACCAGCTCCCCCAGGTGCGTGGTGACCGACACCCGCTCGGCGATGCCGTCGGCCTCGTCCTGGGTCCGCTTCTCCTTCTCCACCTGCTTGGCCAGTGACTTCAGCAGTCCGGCCCGCATGGCGTCCGCGCTGCCCTGGCTGCGGCTGCGCAGGACGACCTCGTAGCCGGCGGCGGCGGCGACCTCGGCCACGCCCGACCCCATGATTCCCGACCCCACGATTCCTACCCGAGTGATGGACATGGGGACAGAGGCTACCGGTCGGTAACCGCCCCGGTCGAAGGCGGCCTCTGTGCCTGCGTGCAAGAGTGGCGCCCATGGACACGACCGGCCTGCTGGCCCTGGTGGGAGGGAACGAGTGGACCGAGGGCTGCACCTTCGACGCCGCCCTGCTCGAGGCCTCGGGAGGTAAGGAGGTGGTGGTGCTGCCCACGGCAGCGGCCTACCAGCACCCCGAGCGGGTGGTGCTGCGGGCCGCCGAATGGTTCGCCGACCTGGGGGGTCAGGTGGAGGGGCTCATGGTCGTCGACCGGGCCTCCGCCAACGACCCGGGCATGGCGGCCGTGGTGCGCGCCGCCCGCTTCGTCTACCTCGCCGGCGGCTCCCCGCTCCACCTCCGCTCTGTGCTCAAAGATTCCGCCACCTTCGCAGCCCTGGCGGAAGCGTGGAGAGCGGGGACCGTGGTCGCCGGCTCGGCGGCGGGCGCCATGGTGCTCACCGACCCCATGGTCGACCCGCGCGGGGGCGCGCTCACGGTCGGGCTGGGCCTGGTGGATCAGCTGGTGGTGGTCCCCCAGTTCGGCGACATGCACGAGGACGCCCACGGCCAGAAGCTCGAGCGCACGGTGGCGCTCGCCCCGGACGGCTTGCCCGTGGTCGGCATCCCCGAACGCACCGTGTTGTGGCGCGACGGCGAGGGCCATTGGAGCTACGAAGGCGTCACCCCGCCCGTGGTGTTCGTCGACGGCGACCGTAGGGAGGGGCTCGACGCCCTCCAGCCGCACTGAGCGTCCCGGTGCTCCAGCCGCACTGAGCCTCCCGGTGCGGTGATTCAGTCGTCCTCGACGATGGTGACCGATTCGATCGTGATCGTTTCCTTCGGCTTGCCCGACTTCGTCCCGAGGGCGTCGATGGTCTGCACGACATCGCCGCCGCTGACCACGGCACCGAAGAGCGCGTACTGCGGCGGCAGGCGCACCCCGTCCGCACCGCTGATCACGAAGAACTGGCTGCCGTTGGTGTTGGGCCCGGCGTTGGCCATGGCCAGCGAACCGACCTGGTACCGCCCGGGCGCGGGGAGCTCGTCGGCGAACTTGTAGCCGGGGCCACCGGTGCCGGTGCCGGTGGGGTCACCGCCCTGGAGCACGAAGCCGGGGATGACGCGGTGGAAGATGACCCCGTCGTAGTAGTGGTAGCGCGCCAGGAAGACGAAGCTGTTCACCGTCTTGGGCGCAGCCAGGGGGTCGAGGGCGATCACCATGGTGCCGTGCGAGGTGACCATGGTGGCCGTGTAGCGCTTGGCAGTGTCGATGACCATCGGTGGCTCCTGGTCGAAGGACCGCTGCTGCGGGCTCGAACCATCGGCGGCGGGCGGAACGGGTTGGACCATGTGTGCTGACTCCCGGCTGGTTATGTGTCGCTGATGGAGATGGACAAGATGCGTTGGGTCACGTCGGGGGGGACGCCCGCGGAGGAGCCCTGGGCGTTGATGGCATCGGCCACGCTCATGCCCGAGACGACGTTGCCGAACAGCGTGTAGGTGTTGGACAGGGACTCACCCTCGGGCCCCGTCACGATGAAGAACTGGCTCCCGCCGGTGTGGGCCTGGCCGGTGTTGGCCATGGCCACCGAGCCGAGCGGGTACTGGTCGGCCGGGTTGGCGGCCTTGGGCGGGTACTCGTCGGGCAGGGTATAGCCAGGCCCGCCGGTGCCGGTGCCGGTGGGGTCCCCGGTCTGGTCCATGAAGCTCGGGATGACGCGGTGGAAGATGACGCAGTGGTAGTAGCCCTTGTCGGCGAGGAAGACGAAGCTGTTGACCGTGGCCGGCGCGGCTTTGGCGTCGAGGGCGATGGTGAACGTCCCGGCCGTGGTCACCACCGTCGCCGTGTAGCTCTTGGCGGTGTCGATCGTCATGGCCGGGGCGGAGGAGTACTGCTGGGTGTTGACCCGGGTGCTGGTGCTGGCCGGGCACCCGGCCGCCACCGCAGCCTTGTTGGCCGCGGCCTGGGCCGTGGCGTTCGCCGCACTGGAGGCGGTCGTGGTGGAGGTGGTTGAGGGCACCGTCGTCGAGGTCGTCGAGCTGTGCGGTGGCGTCGCATTCTTCTTCGGCGGCTTGCTGGACGAGGTGAGGAAAACGATGCCGATGACGATCCCCGCGATCACGACGACGATGATGACGTTGCGGATCTGCCGGCGGCGCTTCTTGGCCTGGGCCTCTTGCGCCAGACGCGCTTCCCTCGCTGCCCGCTGGCGGGCTCTCTTGTCGCTGGGCACGGCCCGAGACCCTATATGCCCTGGGGGGTCCGGTTCGATCACGGTCGGCGCCCCGTGTCCCGGGGGAGCCACCAGGGGCCATTAACGTCGGGGGGATGCCGGTGGTCGTCCAGAAATTCGGGGGAACATCGGTTGGGGACGCGGACCGCATCCGCGCCGTGGCCGACCACATTGCCCGCACCCGGCGCGAGGGGACCGACGTGGTCGCCGTCGTGAGCGCCATGGGCAAGACGACCGACGACCTGATCCACCTGGCCGACAGCGTGAGCAGCGTCCAGCCTCCCCGCGAGTACGACATGTTGGTCAGCACCGGGGAGCGCATCTCGATGGCCCTGCTGTGCATGGCGCTGGCCGAGCTGGGGGTCGAGGCCGCCTCCTTCACCGGGAGCCAGGTCGGCATCATCACCGACAACGACCACACCCGGGCCAAGATCCTCGAAGTCAGGGCCGACCGCCTGCGAGAGGCGCTGGCGGCGGGCCGGGTGCCGGTGGTGGCCGGGTTCCAGGGGGTGTCGGCCGATCGCGAGATCACCACGCTCGGCCGCGGCGGTTCCGACGCCACCGCCGTGGCCCTGGCCGCCGTACTGAAGGCCGACGCCTGCGAGATCTACACCGATGTGACCGGGGTGTTCACCGCTGATCCGCGCGTCGTGCCCACGGCGCACCGCATCAACCGCATCTCCTTCGAGGAGATGCTCGAGATAGCGGCGACCGGCGGGCGCGTCCTGATGCTGCGCGCCGTGGAGTTCGCCCGCAACCACAATGTGCCGCTGCACGTGCGGTCGAGTTTCACCTGGGAACCCGGGACCTGGGTGGTCGAGGAGGATGCAGACATGGAAGAGGCCGTCGTCACCGCAGTGACCCACGACACCAGCGAGGCCAAGGTCACGGTGAGCGCGCTGCCCGACCACCCGGGCGTCGCCGCCAAGCTCTTCCGGGCCCAGGCGGACCGCTCCATCAACATCGACATGATTGTGCAGAACGCCTCGGCGCACGGCACCACCGACATCTCGTTCACCGTCCCCAAGTCGGATCTGGCCGTCTCGGTGGAGACGGCGGAGGCCACGGCGGCCGAACTGGGGGCCAAGGGCGTGACCTCCGACCGCGACGTGTCGCGGGTCTCGCTCATCGGGGTCGGTATGAAGTCACACCCGGGGATCGCCGCCCTCATGTTCGAGACGCTGGCCAAGGAGGAGATCAACATCGACATGATCTCCACCTCGACCATCCGGACGTCGTGCATCGTGCGCACCGCGGACGTCGAACGCGCCGTGCGCAGCCTGCACGCCGCCTTCAACCTGGGCTGATGCCCCCGGCACCGCCGCCGGCCCTGCGCACGGTGTGGCTGTTACGCCACGCCAAGGCCGTGGCCGACCTGCCGCCGGGTGGCACGGACTTCGACCGCGTGCTGGCCCCGCGGGGCCGGCGCGACGCCACCGCCCTGGGCGGGCGCATCGGGCGCCGGGGCAAGGGGCTGGGACTGGGCCGGGTGCGCCTCCCCGAGGTCGCCCTGGTCTCGGCCGCGGCGCGCACCATGGCCACGGCCGAGCTGATGTGCGCCGGCATGGCCGCCCCGCCCCTCCTCGAGCGGCGGCACGATCTCTACGGCGCCGAGCCCGAGGAGGTCGTCGCGCTCTTACGCGCCCTGGACGATGACATCTCGACGGTGCTGGTGGTCGGGCACAACCCGACCATGCAGGCCCTGGGGCTCGGGCTCCTCTCCCCCGACGACACCGACGGCCACGACCTGGTGGTGCGGCGGGGCTTCCCGACCTGCGCGTTGGGGGTCTACGAATTCGGGCCTGTGGCGTGGCGTGACGTCGGCGCGCGGCGCGCCCGGTTGGCCGGGCTGTTCATCCCGCCCTTCGCAAAGGAGGGGTAGCCGGGCCGACGGCCGACGGCCGACTTGCCGACGGGCCCTCTCAGCCGAGGGCGCGCAAGATGGCGGCGTCGCCCTGGCCGCCGCCGCCGCAAAGGGCCACCGCCGCCATGGCCGCCCCGCGCCGGCGCAACTCGAGCAGCGCGGTGAGCGCCAGCCGGGTGCCCGACATCCCGACCGGGTGCCCGAGGGCGATGGCCCCCCCGTTGACGTTGATCTTCCCTTCGCTGATCCCCAGGTCGTCCGCCGACGCCAACCCGACGGCGGCGAAGGCCTCGTTGATCTCGAAGAGGTCGATGGTGTCCAGATCGATGCCCGCCTTGGTGGTCGCCCGCATAATGGCGCGCGAGGGCTGGGTCAGCAGGGAGGTGTCGGGGCCGGCCACCATCCCGTAGCTGACGATCTGGCCCAACGGCGTCCGGCCCAGCTCCTTGGCCTTGGCCGCCGACATCACCACGACGGCGGCGCCGCCGTCGGAGATCTGCGAGGCATTGCCCGCGGTGATGGTGCCGTTCTTGTCGAAGGCCGGCTTGAGGGCGCCCAGCGACTCGGCCGTGGTACCCGGGCGCACTCCCTCGTCCACGTCGACGAGGAGCGGGTCGCCCTTGCGTTGGGGAACCTGCACCGGGACGATCTCCTCGGCCAGGCGGCCATCCTTGGCTGCCGCCGCCGCCTTCTCATGGCTGGCCGCCGCGAAGGCGTCCTGGCGCGCGCGGGAGATGCCGGCCTTCTCGTTGTAGCGCTCGGTGGAGAGGCCCATGGCGATGTGGTCGAAGGCGTCGGTCAGGCCGTCGAACATCATGGAGTCGATCAGCGCGCCGTCGCCGAGCCGGTAGCCGGCCCGGGCCCCGGGCAGTAGGTAGGGCGCCTGGGTCATCGACTCCATCCCGCCGGCGACGACGATTTCGGCATCCCCGGCCCGGATCATCTGGTCGGCCAGGTAGATCGTGTGCAGCCCCGAGAGGCACACCTTGTTGATGGTGTTGGCCGGCACCGAGAGCGGGATGCCGCCCTTGAAGGCCGCCTGGCGGGCCGTGATCTGCCCCTGGCCGGCCTGGAGGACCTGGCCCATGAGGACGTAGTCGACCTGTTCGGGGGCCACGCCGGCCCGCCGCAGCGCCTCGGCGATGGCGAATCCCCCCAGTTCCATGGCGGAGAAGCCGGCCAGGGCACCGGACAGCTTGCCAATGGGGGTACGAGCTCCCGCGACGATGACGGCGTCAGCCATGACCTACCTCCGAGTCTCTCCCGGTCAAGTTACCGGTCGGAAACCACATCTTACGGGCCAACTAACGTCGTGGCACATGAGCGACATCTTGAGTGCCGTACTCGAAGGGGCGCCCGCCGAGGAGCTGGCCGCCCTCCCTCTGCCCGACACCTACCGGGCCGCCGTGGTCCGGCGGGACGAGGTCGGCATGTTCGAGGGGATGGAGTCGTCCGACAAGGACCCGCGGCTCTCCCTCCACGTCCAGAACGTGCCCCTTCCCGAGCTCGCCCCCGACGAGGCCTACGTGGCCGTTTTGGCATCCTCCATCAATTTCAACACCGTGTGGACGTCCATCTTCGAGCCCTTGCCGACCTTCGGCTTCTTGGACCGCCTGGGCAAGGAGGGCAAATGGGGCGAGCGCCATGCGCTCGACTACCACGTGGTCGGCTCGGACGCGGCCGGCGTGGTCCTGCGCACCGGGTCGGCCGTGCGCAACTGGAAGGTGGGCGACAAGGTCACCGTCCAGTGCAACTACGTCGACGACCAGGACCCCTCGGCCCACGACGACTCCATGTTGGCCACCAACCAGCGCATCTGGGGCTTCGAGACCAACTTCGGCGGGCTGGCCGACGTCACGGTGGTCAAGGCCAACCAGCTCATGCCCAAGCCGGCCCACCTCAGCTGGGAGGAGGCGGCCATCAACGCGCTGTGCAACTCGACCTCGTACCGCATGCTGGTCTCGCCCAACGGGGCCCACATGACCCAGGGCGACAAGGTCCTGGTCTGGGGGGCGAGCGGCGGCCTGGGCAGCTATGCCGTGCAGTACGTGCTCAACGGCGGCGGCACACCCGTCGGCGTCGTCTCCTCGCCGGAGAAGGTCGCGTTGCTCAACGAGCTCGGCGTCGAGGCGGTGATCGACCGGCGGGCGGCGCGCTATGAGTTCTGGAGCGACGCGCACACCCAGGACGAGTCGGAGTGGCGGCGCTTCGGCAAGGACATCCGGGCGCTGGTGGGCGGCGAGCCCGACATCGTCTTCGAGCACCCGGGGCGCCAGACTATGGGCGCCTCGGTGTTCGCCTGCAAGCGCGGTGGCGTGATCATGACCTGCGCCGCCACGTCGGGCTACATGATCGAGTACGACAACCGNNACCTGTGGATGAAGCTCAAGACGATCAAGGGCTCCCACTTCGCCAATTACCGCGAGGCCTGGGACGCCAACCAGCTGATCTGCGAGGGCAAGATCCTGCCGCCGCTCTCCGCCGTCTACCCCCTCGAGCAGGTGGGCGAGGCGGCCTACCAGGTGCACCACAACCTGCACGAGGGAAAGATCGGCGTGCTCTGCCTGGCGCCCGAGCAGGGCCTGGGCATCGACGATCGCGCGTTCCGCAGCCGGGTCGGCGAGGACCGCATCAACATCTTCCGGAGGCACGAGGCATGAGCGAGGGCCTGCTGACCGAGATCGACCACGTGGCCATCGCCGTAGTGGACCTCGAGGCGGCGATCGCGTGGTACCAGGAGGTCTTCGGCGCCACCGTGGCCCACCGCGAGCGGGTCGAATCCGACGGGGTCGAAGAGGCCCTCCTGGCGGTGGCCGACTCCTATATCCAGCTGCTCACGCCCATCCGGGAGGACTCCCCGGTGGCCAAGTACCTGGCCAACAGGGGCGAGGGCCTGCACCACGTGGGCTACCGGGTGGCCGACTGCGGCGCCGCGTTGCAGGCGGTCAAAGACGCCGGCGGGCGGGTCATCGACGAGGCCCCGCGTCCGGGCTCGCGGGGCACCACGGTGGCTTTCATCCACCCCAAGACCTCGTTCGGGACGCTGATCGAGCTCGTCCAGGAGTAGCTCGTCCAGCAGTATCGGGCCCGGGCTGAACGCGCCGGGCCCACACCGTCGGGCTCAGACAGAGCACGAGCCCGACCGCGACGCCGCGGCGCCGGAGTCGGGCTCGCCCCCAATCCTTCTTGAGCGGGCGATGAGAAGGGCGCTTAGGCCCCGGCCTCCGCCGCCCCGTCGGGCGGGCTCTGCTCAATGGCATTGCCGAAGGCGTCTTCAGCGGTCGGGGCCGCGCCGAGCCAGCTGGCATCGATGGACGGGTCGAACGGGTCGTCGCCGACGCTCTCCCCGCTCATGTCACGCAGCCAGGCGGCCAGGTCCTCGGTGTCCGAGTCCCCCGAGCCGAGGGCCCAGAACGGCATGGCTTCGGCGTCGGGCATCTCGAGGCGGATGTTGCGGTAGTGCTCCATGCCCGAACCGGCCGGGATGAGCTTGCCGATGATGATGTTCTCCTTGAGCCCGAAGAGCTGGTCGCTCTTGCCCTCGATGGCCGCCTCGGTGAGCACCCGCGTCGTCTCTTGGAAGGAGGCGGCGGAGAGCCAGCTCTCGGTGGCCAGCGACGCCTTGGTGATCCCCATCAGCTCGGGGCGCCCCTCGGCGGGGGTCTGCCCGTCCTCGACCAGATTGCGGTTGACCTCGGCGTAGATCTGGTTGTCCACGCGCTCACCGGGGAGGAACGGCGCGTCGCCGGGCTCCGCCACGAGCACGCGGCGCAGCATCTGGCGCACGATNNTGTGCTTGTCGTGGATCGACACACCCTGGTCGCGGTACACCTTCTGCACCTCTTCAACGAGGTACTGCTGCGTCTCGCGGATGCCCTTGACCTCGAGCAGCTCCTTGGGGTCCTTGGGCCCCTCGACCAGCGCGTCGCCGGCGCCCACTTCCTGGCCGTCGACCACCTCGAGGTGGGCGCGGGGGGCCACCAGCGTGGAGACCTCCTCGCCTTCGTCGGACACCACGGTGACGTGGCGGCCGATCTCGTCGTCGTCGATGCGGACGACACCGGAGTGGTGCGCCAGCACGGCCGCGCCCTTGGGGGTGCGGGCCTCGAACAGCTCGANNACGCGGGGCAGGCCGTGGGTGATGTCCTCACCGACCACACCGCCGGTGTGGAAGGTACGCATGGTGAGCTGGGTCCCCGGCTCGCCGATGGACTGGGCGGCGATCACGCCGACCGCCTCGCCGAGCTCGATCATGAACCCTGTGGCCAGCGAGAGGCCGTAGCACGAGGCACAGACGCCCTGCGGCGACTCGCAGGTGAGCACCGAGCGGACCCGGATGCGGTCCACCGAGGGGTCGTCGCGCATGGCGGCGATGTTCACGTCGTCGAGCAGCGTGCCGACCGGGTAGGTGGTGCCGTCGGCGAGCTTGACCGGCTCGGTGAGGAGCCGGCCGAAGGCCCGCGTCTCGAGGTAGTTGCGGTGCCCCGGGCCATCGGGCGCCACGCCCTCGATCCAGATGCCCCGCGTCGAGCCGCAGTCGTCGATGCGCACGATCAGCTCCTGGGCCACGTCGACCAGCCGCCGGGTCAGGTACCCCGAGTCGGCGGTGCGCAGGGCGGTGTCGGCCAGCCCCTTGCGGGCACCGTGGGTGGAGATGAAGTACTCGAGCACCGAGAGGCCCTCCCGGAAGGAGGACTTGATGGGCCGAGGGATCATCTCGCCCCGGGGGTTCGAGACCAGGCCCTTCATGCCGGCGATCTGGCGGATCTGCTGGGAGTTACCCCGAGCGCCCGAGTCGACCATCATGTCCAGCGGGTTGAAGGCGATGGTGGCCAGCTGGGCCTCCATGGCGCGCCCCACCTCCGAGTTGGCCGACGTCCAGATCTCGATCTCCTTCTGGCGCCGCTCGTCGTCGGTGATGATGCCCCGCTTGAACTGGGTCTCGGCCTTCTCCGCCTCCTTCTCGTAGCGGTCCAGGATGGCCTGCTTGTCCGGCGGGGTCTGGACGTCGTTGATGGAGATGGTGAGGCCCGACTGGGCGGCGAAGCGGAACCCGAGCGCCTTGATGCGGTCCAGGCTGGAGGCCACCACGTGCTTGGGGTAGTTGGCCGCCAGGTCCTCGACGATGGTGCCGATCGGGATGTTGCGCTTGCCCACCACGTCGTTGACGTAGGCGAAGCCCACCGGCAGCGCTTCGTTGAAGAAGAGGCGGCCAGCCGTCGTGCTGAACGAGAACGACCCTTCCTCGGGCGCGGTCACGCCGGCGGCGGCCAGGCGCTGGGCCAGGGGCGAGTCCGGGAGCGGGCGCATCACGATGGGGACCTGGAGGTCCAGGTCGCCGGCGTCGAACGCCGCCTCCACCTCGTGGATGTGGCGGAAGGCGCGGCCGGCCCCCTTGTGGTCCTCGCCCTCGACCAACAAGGTGAGGTAGTAGGCGCCGAACACCATGTCCTGGGTCGGAACGGTGATCGGACGCCCGGTGGCGGGAGACAAGATGTTGTTGGCCGACAGCATGAGGAC
>PKYA01000195.1:15828-16044 GCA_003133545.1 Acidimicrobiaceae bacterium
GCAGCACCGGGTGCTCGCGGATCACGCCTTCGAGGACGTCCCAGACCTGGGGCCGGCGGCGCTCGACCATGCGCTTGGCCGACTTGATGTTCTGGGCCAGCTCGGCGTCGACCAGCCGCTTCATGACGAAGGGCTTGAACAACTCGAGCGCCATCAGCTTGGGCAGGCCGCACTGGTGCAGCTTGAGGTTCGGCCCGATCACGATGACCGAACGGC
>PKYA01000092.1:0-206 GCA_003133545.1 Acidimicrobiaceae bacterium
AGCGCCGCCGTCACCTCGGGACAGTTCAGCACCGAAGAGCCGTCGACGCCGCGGTAGCCGACCATGACGACATCGTGCTGGGCGGCCAGGCGGTTCGCTTGGGGGAACGTCATGTTGGTTATGCCCGGGCCGCCGTTGAGATGGAAGATTGGCGCCAACGGGTGCGATGAGCGAGCCAGGATCCGGGTCACCGGCAGCGCGATCAG
>PKYA01000092.1:260-4816 GCA_003133545.1 Acidimicrobiaceae bacterium
CCCCGATGACCACCAGGGCAACGATCCGACTGGGGGTGTAGATCCGCTTTTCCTTCATGACGATGCCTTCCTTTGGCCCAAGAACCCGGTGATTTTGCCCAGATCTGACTTCGAATGACAGATCGTCGACGGCGAGAGCGTCGCCGTAGCGCTTGGTGCTACCGGTCACTTCAATCATGTGAACTCCTTTGTGTGAGGTCGTTTGTTGTTCGATCGTGTTGTGGTGTGCCTTCTATGAAGACGTTGAAAACGAATCCGGCCTCAGTGGGCCGCCGCGTACTCAACGTGGCTAACTGAGGGGGCGACCTCGGAGGCGGTGGTGCGCTGGTCACGCCACAGCGAGATACCGAGGCCGATCAGGGCGACACCCGTGGGGACAGCCATCGGCCGATTGAACGACTCCGGCAGGACCTTGAGAGCCACGGTAGCGACGGTGCCCACTGCGAGAAGGGCAGCCGCCCACCGGGCGAGGACTCGGGCGCGAAAGAGCGCGATGCCGAAGAGGAGGCCGCCAACCAGGTAGGTAAGGCCGGAAAGATCGAACAGTGTCTGCATTCCGCCGATGCTGCTGGTCGGGTGGCCACCGAAGGCCGCGACCACCACGTTGTTGACGTAGGTCGGTGAAGAGTGCGCCAGGCCGGGGAGAACGAACGCTGCGATGATCTCGGTGCTGAGCATGAGCAGGTAGCCGACGCCGAAGACCACGTAGCCCACGCGTCCGAGCACACCCATCTGGCGACGCTGACGCAGATACATGCCGGTGATGCCTATGAGGGCAAGCGCCGCCATGACCGTTTTGGCCGTGCTGCGCACGAGCCAATCGGTTGTGGTGACGGTGTGGACGTCCATGGGCGGGTGCTTGATCTGGACGGCGATGAAGATCAGGCCGGCGAGCGCGGCGCAGATGCCGGCGGCCCGGGTGAGGCGGGTAGCGGAAACGGTCATGACGGGGCTCCTCGGTCTTGGTTGAGCCGGGCGTTCCGGCGCTGCTCAGGACGGTAAGGAAGGACGTGGTGAGCCGACATCACCAGGTGATGTGACCGAGGTGGTGATTTCGCATCGGACCTGGTCAAGGGTGCTTCAGGCCCGCCTCGGTTCTGCGTCAGGCGTTGTGGGTGCTCGACGACAGGCCCAGTTCCTGGGCCCGGCGAAGGGCCGACCGACGGTCGTTCACGCCAAGCTTCATGTAGATGTTCTTCGTGTGGGTCCGCAAGGTGTTGAGGGACACCATCAGCTCGCGAGCGATGTCGGGGCCGTTCAGGTCGGACCCAAGGAGCCGAAGTACGTCCAGTTCCCTCTCGCTCAGCGGGTCGACGAGACCCTGTGTCTTCGCGAGACGGAGCGACGGCCGCTCCCCGCCCGCCAAGAGCTCTTCGATGTAACCAGGGGTGACGCCACGCTGGGATGCTGCTCGGAGCAGCGACGTCATGGCTCGGCCTTCATCGACGAACAGCCGGACGTAGCCCTCGGGCTCTGCTGCCGTCAACGCATGCTCGAGGGCAGCAAGGGCCGACGCTCCATCGCCTCGGTCTGCGGCGGCGAGCGCCTCGAGGATCAGGATCTCGATGACGCTGCCCGTCCTGGTTCCCGTTTCGGCGTCCTCGCGGAGACGACCGAGAAGGCCCACGGCCTGCGCCCGGAACTCCTCGGCCCCGGTGTTGGTTTTCGCTACCGCGAGGAGCAGCCTGGCCAGGGTGATGTGCTCGAATTCGCCCAGATAACTGAGTTCGCCCTCCGGCGACAGCCCGGCCTCACGGGCCCACCCACGGGCTTCCCGTAGACGGCCCATGGCGATCCACATGCGAGCTCGCAACGCCGCAAGCGGGCGGACATTGGGGAAGAAGTCGCTCACATAGAAGCGCTCGGCCTCCTCCAGCAGAGCGAGCGCTTCGTCAGCACCTCCTTCGGCCTGACGCAGCCGTGCCATGGCGACCCGCCAGCGATAGGGATGCTGCGTCATCGTCGCTTGCTCACCGAGTTCCTGGCTCTCGAGGAGCTGGCGCCGGGCACCCTCCAGATCGTTGCGCTCACGCAAGACGTCGCTCATCCCGACGTGCATGTCGGCTGGCCCTCGCACGAGGGCCCGGCTTTGCTCGGGCACAAGAAGAAGTGCGTGCTCGTAGGTGCGCAGGGCGTCGCCGAGGCGCCCCTGAACTATGCAGATGTCACCCAAGGCTTGGGTGGCCCCAAGTGCGTCGGAAACGTACCCCGCCTGCTCGAGTTGCGCCACGCACTCGCTCCATGCCCGATGGGCGGCTTCGAGGTCGCCGCCGGTCCACAGGGCGATGCCGAGGAAGCCGGCAGCTCCCGCCCGCACCACGTGATCGTCTTCGAGAGCCAGCTCCATAGCCCGTTGTGCGTGCTCGACCGTGGCGGGCACATCCCCTCGAATCTGTGCCAGCGCCGCCCGGTGCACCTCGATGTCCCCCCGGAGCCGTCGCAGTTCACCCTCACCGCCGACTACGGATCCGGGCGACGCGTCGATCCGTCGCTCGGCGTCGTCCAGGCGGCCCTCAACTCCAGCAAGCTCCCCGCTCAGCAGTAACGCCCCGGCGAAAGTTACGGCGAGGACCGGACGACGACGGACCACCTCGTCGGGGAGCGGTTCCACCCACGCCCGCAGCTGCATCTCGTGCCTCGCCTTGCGCATCTCAGGGAGCGCAGATTCGACCAGCTCCGCGGTTCGCTCGACGTCTCCACCGGCGAGTGCGTGGCGGATGGCCTCGGAGCGTTCCCCATGCTGCCCATACCACTCGCTCGCCCGACGGTGCAGGTCTGGGATGTGCTCCGCCTGCTCCTCTTCGAGGTGGGCGCGAAGGACGTCGGCGAAGAGGCGGTGGTAGCGGTACCACTGGCGCCGGTCGTCGAGCGGGATGATCAAGAGGTTGGCCCGCTCTAGCCGCTCCAACATGGCCTTACCACCAGCACACCCGGTGACAGCGTCGCACAGCGGCCCGCTGAGCTGGTCAAGGATGCTCGTGCACAGGAGAAAGCTTCGGATTTCGTCGGGCTGTCGGGCGAGTACCTCCTCCACCAGGTAATCGACGATGTAGCGGTCGTTGCCGGTGAAACCGGCGATGAAGTCGGCAACGTCGTCGCGTCCCTGCATCGAAAGCGCCGCGAGCTGCAGGGCGGCGATCCAGCCCTCTGTACGGGTTTCGAGTGCGTCAACGGCCTCGGGCCGTAGGTCGAGACCCATGGCTTCATTGAGGTACGTCGAGGCCTCCTCGGGAGTGAAGCGCAAATCAGCGGCGCGGATCTCCGTCAGATCTCCCCGTGCGCGAAGCAGCGCCAGCGGCAGCGGCGGGTCGGCGCGGGTGGTGATGAGCAGGTGGGCGTGGGCCGGGAGGTGCTCCAGCAGAAAGATGACGCCCTCTTGGATGCCCTGATCATCGATGAGGTGGTAATCGTCGAGCACCAAGTACAACTCGCCTGACAGCGCGTCAAGCTCATTGACCAGGGCGGCGAGTAAACCCTCGGTCGTGGACCCGCTCGCTTCGAGGAGCGGGAGGAGGCCGGCGCCGAACCCAGGCACGGCGGTCTTGACGGCGGCAACGAGATGAGGCCAGAACGTATGGGCTCTGTTGTCGCTCTGGTCGAGGGCCAGCCAAGCGGCGGTGTGGCCGTGGTCTGCAACCGCCGCGAGCCACTGGGTGAGCAGAGATGTCTTGCCGAATCCGGCCGGCGCCGAGACAAGGACGAGTCTCGAAGCCAACCCACCCTCCAGGCGATCGATCAGCCTCGCCCGCCCGATGAGTCCCGACCGCGGCGCCGGCACGCGCACCTTGGTCGCAACCAGCGAGCTTTCCACGGGCGTCTCCCCTCTCGAGTCGGCCGGTGGATGATCCGGGCAACCAATCCTGTCAGACACGCCTCTTGACGGGCCGGGCATCCCTCCCACCTGGCGACTCGGCCCTCCCTGGCGCAACAGAGCTACCCCCGTCATCAGAGGGTCTCCGTCGCCCGTCTGCGCCCTCAATGATCAATCCACCGAGTTTCACCAGGTGAATCACCTCATGTGGTGAGGACTGGTCACCACATTCGCTCGTACCTTGCCATCAGCGAGAGATTCGCAACCGGCCAGCACAAGGGAGGAGCGCCATGAACCAGACACCCTCAGGGGCTGGGAGCCAGCAAGAGGTTGGGTTCTACGAGATCCGCCTGCGGGGTCATCTCGCTCAGCGCTGGGCGACCCGGCTCGAGGTCTTGAACCTCACCAATGAAGGCGACGGAACCACCACCATCCGCGCTCGGGCGGTCGATCAGGCCGCCTTGCACGGCTTGCTCCACAAGATCGGCGACCTCGGTCTGACGCTGATCTCGGTCGCGGCCCTGGACCGGACTGGTCCAGACGAGTCACCCATCGTTGCCCAGTAGTCACGCATCACGCCCACATAGCTCATCAAGGAAAGGACGAACAAATGATCGAGGCACAGCTCCTCACCAAGTGCTACGGCAAGACGGTTGCGGTCAACGGAGCCTCGTTCGCCGTCCAACCCGGTCGCGTGACCGGTTTTCTCGGCCCCAACGGAGCCGGGAAGTCCACCACCATGCGG
>PKYA01000092.1:4854-5012 GCA_003133545.1 Acidimicrobiaceae bacterium
CGCAGCGCCGCCAACCACCTCACGTGGCTAGCCGACAGCAACGACATCGACCGGCGACGTGTGAGCGAAGTTCTCGACATCGTCGGGCTCAGCGACGTAGCAGACAAGAGGGTCAGCACCTTCTCGCTGGGCATGAACCAGCGGCTCGGCATCGCCGC
>PKYA01000236.1 GCA_003133545.1 Acidimicrobiaceae bacterium
CGCGCCGAAGCCCAAGACGGTCCAGTCGGCGACGAACCCGGCAGAGGGATAGACGGGGCGCACGGGGCCAATGGGGGCCAACGGTGAGAGCCCGAAGGCAATCGCGGCGGCGAGGAGGGATCCGAGCACCACGGCGCCGAGTGTCCCGACCAGCCCGTCGGCAATGGCTGCCGTGGGGCCGGCACCGAGCGCGCGCAGGACGCGCAGGTCGGTCTCTTCGGCCTGGAGCAGGCGGGCTATGGCCAAGGCCCCGATGACCAGGGCGGCGAGGGCGGCGATGCCGCCGAAGACGCCCAGGGCGATGCTCTCCGGCTTGACGACCTGCTGGACGCGGGCCTCAATAAGAGATGTCTGGTGGAACTCGTAGACCGAGCCGGGGGGAACCAGCTGGGCCAGCTCTCGTTCGACCACGGGGACGTCGCGGTTGCCATCGTCGAGTTGCAGTCCGAACTGCACACCGGTCGCCTCGGGGAGTGCCCGCCGCGTCAGCGCGGGCGTGAAAAGAACGTCGGTCTCGAACGCATCAACGTCGTCTTGCACCACCTCGTCGTTGAACACGACGATCCCGGTCAACTTGGCGACGAAGCGCAGCGCGGGCGCCACCGCGGGTGTGCCGAAGCCGGGAGAGTTGGTCTGGCTCACGCTGTACACGCCGAACGAACGGCTCTGCCCGATGCGCAGGCCAAGGAGGCGGGCGCCCTCGGCGGTGGTGACGAACTCGTCCGGATTGGCCTGGTCGGCCATATGACCTTGCACGACCGTCACGCGATCCTGGTTGAAGTTCAGACCGTTGGTACTGCCGCCCGCGTTCAGCCGCGCGACGTTGGCGAGCCCTGGTGTCCCGTTGTGTAACGGCGCCACGAGGAGGTTTACGGAGCTCTCGACCCGCTTCACATAGGGCAGGTGTGCGACCGCGGCCGTCGTGAGGCTGTGCGCGCCATTGCCCCCTCCGGCCGGGCCACCGGTACCAAAGGAGCTGAAGGACAGGTCGGAGGGATTGGTGGCGGCCAAGAACGCGGGGTACGAGGACTGGGTGCGCCGGGCGCCGGCGATCGATCCCATGGCGAGCCCGCCCACTAACCCGACGAGCAAGACGAGCGAGAGGTAACCCGGCCAGCGCCGGGCGAACGTGGCCCGCAGCCGGTAACCGGCGAGGCGCAGGGTCGGGGACGTCACCGCGGAGCCCTTCCCTCATCCACCACGCCAGACGCAGCCTCCTATGACGCACCGGTGGCGCCTCCACCAGCCTGGCGCGTCGGACACGCCTCGCCAAGGTGGCCACCCCTCCCTGTCGCGCGGGTGGCAGCATCACCGCCGCGCCCAAGGGCCGCGACCAGAGCCCCGGACTAGGTGCCGGAGGCCTCGGGCCCTTTGCGCACCTCGGGCGGCCGAGCGCCGTTGGGCGGCGCGGCGCCATCGGGGGTCGCGGACTTCAGCGTGCTGAGCAAGATTTCGGCCGAGCCCATCAGGCTGGCCGCCTCGTAGGGCACGACGACCTTGGCGTTGTTCGACGCCGCGATGTCCTGGAGGGCGCGCAGCTGCAGGACGGCGAGGGTGCGCGGATTGATGGTCGCCGTGTCGATGGAGGTGAGCCGGGCCGCCTCGCCTTCGCCCCGCAGCACGAATGCCTTCTTCTCACCCTCGGCCTGCAGCTCGAGCACCTTCATCTCCGCTTCGGCGCGCAAGATGGCGGCCTCCTTGGCGCCCTGGGCCTCGAGCACGGCGGCCTGCTTGCGGCCACCGGCGCTGTTAATGGCGGCCTGCTGCTCCCCCTCGGACTTGAGGATGGCCGCGCGCTTGTGCTGTTCGGCTTCCTTCTGCTCGGACATGGCCTGNNTCGGCCATGTGGTCCTGCATGCGGCTGTTGATGGTCTCGCGCTCCGACAGCGCCTGATCCAAGGAGAGCTCGCCGAAGACGGCCCGCAAGGCCGTGCGCGACAGCTGGTCGACGGCCAGGCGGTAGTCGTTGATCTCGAAGAGGGCCGACTTGACGTCGATCACCTGGCAGAAGATGGTGGCGCTGACCCACAGCGAGACGTTGTCGGCGGTGATGACGGCCTGCTGGTCCCCCGTCATCGGGAACTCGCGCATGTCGACCTTCTCCATACGGTCGATGAAGGGCCGCAGGATACGCAGGCCCGGCTGGTCCACCGACTTGAACTGTCCCAGGCGCTTGACCACGCCGACGCTGCCCTGCTGGACGATCTTCACGCAGCGCCGCCCGAACCAGCTGATGCCGCCCCCGCCGACCACGACGACAGCTACAGCGATACCGATCACTTCGCCCGTCGATGCCAGCATGAGATTCTCCTTAACTGTCCGCAGCGTAGACCACAAGCAGCCCACGCTCTATGTCAGCCACCACCACCGGAGTCCCGACCGCGATGGTGCTCGACGGGTCGAGCGGGATGGCGAACCATTCCTCACCCCGGGCCCGCACCCGGCCCGGATTGTGCTCACCTTGGATCTCCTTGGTCACAAGGGCGGTGTCGCCCACCATTCCTTGGACTCCGTTGAGCATTCCCCCACTTTATTCAGCGCCCGATGAAGGTGGGCTCCCGCTTCTCGCTGAAGGCGGCCAGAGCCTCGGTGGTGTCCTGGCTGGCGAAGTTGACGGCCTGGCAGCGGGCCTCGTCCTCGACCATCTGCGCCATGGAGGACTGCGTCGAGGCGTGCAGCAGCGTCTTGTTCATGGAGAGCGCCAACGGTGGCCCGGCGGCCAGGGTGTCGGCCCAGCCGTCGACGAAAGCGTCGATCTCGTCGAGGGGCAGCACCCGGTTGACCAATCCCATGGCCAAGGCCTCCTCCCCACTCCACATGCCACCGAACAGGGCGATCTCCTTGGCCCGGGCCAGGCCCACCAGGCGGGGCAGGAGCCACGAGGCGCCGGTATCGAGAGAGAGGCCGCGCCGCGCGAAGATCATGGACAGCTTGGCCCGGTCGCTGCAGACGACGAGATCGCAGCCGAGCGCCAGGGAGCACCCGGCGCCGACGGCGAAGCCGTCGACCTTGGCGATGGTCGGCTTGGTCAGCCGGTGCAGCGCGAGCGCCACGTCTCCCAGCCGCCGCATGCGCGCCAGTCCCGACTGGGTGGGGTCCGTGGCCGGCCCGTGGGGATCAGCCAGGTCGGCGCCCGAGCAGAAGGCTCCCCCGGTGCCGGTGAGCACCATCACCCGGTCCTCGGACCTGCGCTCGATCTCCTCGAAGATGGTGCGCAGCTCCGTGAGCATCACGCCATTGGCTGCATTCTTGCGTTCGGGGCGGTTCATGGTCACGTTGACCACGCCCCCCCGGCGTTCGACGATGAGGGTTTCCATGAGAGGTGACCCTAGGCCGGGAACGATTCAAAACGCATCTTCGATGACCGTGAGCGTCGTGCCCAGAATGGCGGCCACATCGAAACGGACCTGGCGCCGACCGTTGGCGTGCACGACGAGGTACTCCGCGGCCAGGCGGCGAAGCCGGAGCTGCTTGCGCCGCGTCACCGCCTCGGGGGGCGCACCGTGGCGATCCGTGCGGCGGGACTTGACCTCACAGAACACGATGACGTCGCGCCGGGCGCACACGAGGTCGATCTCTCCGCGCCGGTTCCGCCAATTGCGCGCCACGATGTCGTAGCCCTGCCCGATGTACCAGGCCGCCGCCCGGTCCTCTCCGGCCTGGCCGCGCGCCAGGTTGCGGTTCGGGCCCCGGTCACGCTCCGGGTTCGGGCTCTGCTCCCGGCTCGGGCTCTGCTCCCGGTGCGCGTTCCGCCCCGGGTCGGGTGCATCTCGGGGATGGCCGGTTTGATCCGTCACCGGGGGGAACGGTCGCACCGGGCGAACGGCCCGACCCTACGGTGAAGGAGAACTGCGGGCGGACAAACCCCTGGGGCGAAGGAGGCCCGGGGCTACAGCTCCTGCTCGGGCAGTCGCTCGATGTTGACGTCGCGGAACGTGACCACCCGCACGGAGGGGACGAAGCGCGCCGGGCGGTACATGTCCCAGACCCATGCGTCGCGCAACTCCAGCTCGATGCACGCCGGCGTGGTGTCCGACCGCACGTGCAGCGAGACCTCGTTGGCCAGGTAGAAGCGGCGCTCCGTCTCGATCACGTAGGAGAAGACGGGCAGGACGGCCCGGTACTCCTGCACCAGGCCGAGCTCGATCTCGGCCTCATAGCGCTCGAGGTCTTCCTCACTCATCGCGCGCCCTATGGCTTCGCGGTCCGCCGCTCCTTGATCTTTGCGGCCTTCCCATGGCGCTCACGCAGGTAGTACAGCTTGGCCCGGCGAACGTCGCCCAACGTGACCACTTCGATGGTGGCGATGGTCGGCGAGTGGACCGGGAACGTGCGCTCCACGCCCACACCGAAGCTGACCTTGCGCACGGTGAAGGTCTCGCGTGCACCATGACCCTGACGCTTGATGACTACGCCCTCGAAGACCTGCACGCGACTGCGAGCGCCCTCGATCACC
>PKYA01000001.1:0-2768 GCA_003133545.1 Acidimicrobiaceae bacterium
TAGCCAGGAAACTCCCGCTAGGCGTCGTCGCACGGCGACTCGTCCTTCAATGTACGCGGTCCACGAGCTGAGAACCCCGAAGTCCGCCGAGAATGTGGCTACGTAGTGATCTGGGCTAAGTGATGTGAGCTCTGGCACCACATGGGGCGTCTCGTCGAGCAATGTCCCGGTCACGTGAAATGTTGGTGGCCAAGGTTCTGGATAAAATTCTGCCACTGGCCCTGGTTCAAACATGCGGCGCAATCCAAGGTCGCCATGCATTTCATGTGGTCCATAAAGTCGTGCTGCCGCCGGAGAGCCGCCCAGTTTCGTCGTCGCTTCATCTGCCCAGGAAATGATCGCCGCATGGGCATCATCAGGGTCGTCCAATGCGATAACAGTCAATCTCCACGGCTCTCGTGTCGCGGCAAACGCCCATCGAACGAAGGTGTTCTCTGTCGCAACTAGAGAATCTTCAGCACCCACATCGTGCCCCCGGGAGCGATGGAATCGGTCTCGTCCCACGTCACTCAGCCTCACATCCTCTTCGAACTGAAAGATGCCAAGGAGTACTTCCCAAGTGGCCACTCTGGAAGCTTGGCAGGTAGGGAGAAGGAGCACCATCTACCTGCCCCCATCCGCCGGTTATGCACATCGGCGCTGGGCACCGGGGTCCAGTTTCGCGTCGTCGTCGCGCTATTGCCTCGCTAGCCTCAATGCGTGCGCCAATGGCGGGACGGTTGGACGGCGGTGGATGGGCCGAGAAGGGGAGGTGGGCAGGGATCAACCTTCCCCGTCATCAGCATCACGGAGCCCAATCGAGAGGGCATTGTCAAGATCCTTCGGCGTCCCAAGAATCCCCAGGCACGCAAGCGGTTTTATCGCGAGGCGACTGCCTACGAAACTCTAAATCATCTTGGCTTACCGAAACTTCTAGATCACAACGCAGAGACATGGAAAGACCGCGACACCCCCATGTTCATGGTACTGGAGCGCATTCACGGACCCACCTTCAACGAACGGGTACGTGACTCCGGTCCGTTTTCCGTTTCGGAGGCTGTCGTGTTTGCAGGGGCACTTAGCGACATCTTGGCCGTTTGTCATCAGGAAGACATTGGCCACAGAGACCTCAAGCCGAGCAACATCATCATGCGCGATGGTGACTTGAGTCAGCCCGTGGTGATTGATTTCGGCCTTTCCTTCAACGAGCAGGATTCTGAAGTAGGCGACGTCACGAGGACTGGTGAGGAGGTTGGCAATCGATTTCTGCGACTCCCGGAGCATGCGAATGGAGGAAGACACCTCGTAAGTGACCTTTCGCAGCTAGTTGGTGTGCTCTATTACGTTCTCGCCGGCAATGAACCCAAGGTCCTTGTTGACGAACAAGGACACAAGCCACACCAACGGTCGGTTGAGGCGGCTCCACTTTTGAACATCTCGGAACCCGCACAACGTCGCCTGCGGGCGATCTTCGATCGAGGTTTCGACCCTGTTCTGCTTACCCGTTTTCAGGATGCCAACGAGTTTCACGAAGCACTGGTTCTAGTTCAGACGCCTGGAACCTCGGAGCCGACGTTTGAGAATCTGATGAGTGAATTAGATGAACTCGTGAGACAGCCCTCGCACGCTGACATCGCACATCATGGCGAGGTTCTTGAGGGCTTTGTGAACTTTGCACATCGAACGATCGGGGAGTTCGCACCGTCAAAGAATCTCAGGTACTCGCAGACCGAAGGGGCAGGGGTATCGATGATGTAGTCCCTTGGGCTGTAACGAAGCTCGCGCTTCACACGGCAGCGGAACCGGCGGAAGCGTGGACCACCATTCGCTTCGAGTGGCGTGGCCCGCAGGATGTCGCATTCGTAGTGGACAGAGTAGATCAGTGGAGGGGTGACGCCCCAAACGAGGCCTTGCGAGATGCTGTCAAGTCAGCGGTTGTATCGGAGTTCCTCCGTCTGAAGGCAGGGGATTGGGGAATACCGTGACCGACAGATCGGAGTGCGGCCCGACCACGCGTCGCCGCACGCAGATCGAGCGCCAAGCGGTATCTCAGACCGCCGGTCCGGTGGCGCCTACCGAGCCTCCGCTAGGACAGAATCTCGACGTATTTGTCGCCCTTGTTGATCGGAGGCGGTCATCCTGGGAGCAGCAGGGAATCAAGGCCGAGTTCCGCCGATCGCCAACGTCGTGGCTAAAGCCGTCAGCATCGGTCCGCTGTGAGGGCTCGAAGAGGATCGCTGAACTCATTGTCTGGACGACCGGAGAAGCCGAACTATTAACCGCTCCCCTGGACTTGGCCCCGTCGGATTGGCCGTCCGCCCGCCACTACGAGATCACCTCCGAGATGGAGTTGTCCGGCTGCCTCGCGGAGCTAACGGAGTATCTCCTCACAGATGACTGATCCCCTGCCCACGTATAACGGAAGGGTGGGACGGTACGGCACCATGCGTGGAGGCACGCGCCGGATCACCATCACGGGTCACCGCGCGTACCCATGATCACCGGGCCTGGGTTGCACTTTGACTCCGGCGGCAGTCAGGAACTGGCGGATCTGGGAGGCGTGTTCAAAGACGTGCAGAGGCATGCGGCCGACGATCACTCCGTACAGCATGCCGTGGTATCGATGGGCGGCAGGGAGTGGCCGAGCCGCGACGTCCTCGGTAAGCGCGTCAAGCGTTGCGCGCACCCTCCCGCGGCAGTAGTCGATGTAACCGAGCAGTTCGGCCTTGGTGAACATACGGTTGGGAAAGGCGTAGGTGTTCTCGTCAAAGGGTTGTGGCGGTTCCCAC
>PKYA01000001.1:2791-3778 GCA_003133545.1 Acidimicrobiaceae bacterium
ATCAGCCGCAGCGCTTCCTCGAAGTTGCTGGCCATGCTCTGCACAAACGGGTTCGCCACGACTTACGTAATAGCGCATATCGACGGATCTGGGGAACGGCAAACTGCGCCATAACGCGCTTCCGTCATCCGTGCTGAGGGTGTTCCCGAACGCCGGCACAGCGTCATGATGCCGCTGACCGCCGGTCCAGCGGCTACCCCAGCCGAGTCGCGGTGATCAGGACGGTCTCGAAGTTCATGACGAACGANNGCGTGGTCGCTCCGTGAGACAAGCTGGTCCAGCCACTCATCCCGCTGGTAGGCCCGCGTCCATGGGAACCACTTCTCTGTTGTCGCACCGAAGTCGGGCACCGCTGAGACGGCGTCGATCTCCGAGCCGAGGCCGGTCTTCACGTCGGATGACCGATTGGCCGCATACCCCCGGAACAGACGGTGGCCGCCGCGCGGCACGACACTCGCGTACACCTCCTCGAGAGCATCGGCCAGATCATCGGGCTGACAACCCGCGTTCCAGATGAGACAAAGCCTGCCCCCCGGCCGCAGCACAGAGGCCGCCTTCGCGGTGGCGATAGGCAGGTCGAGCCAGTGCCAGGCCTGCGCCGAAGTCACCCGGTCGAAAGTGCGACCAGCAGCGTCCCAGCCCTCGAAGGCAGCAATCTCTACTTCGACCCCATGGCCGCGGGCGATCTCCGCCATTCGTGGAGCGAGTTCCACCCCCAGCACCTTGGCGCCGCGCTTGGCCATCTGCCTTGAAGCGATCCCGGTGCCACAACCCACGTCGAGAACGTCCAGGCCCGCAGGCACCGGACCGAGCAGCTCATCGATCACCGCATCGGGATAGGTCGGCCGGAACCGGTCGTAGGCCTCGGCTTGCTGGTCGAACAACCTCGAACGTTCCTGGGCCAGAGGGCGGGCTGCCAGACGGTCGCGTTCGTCGTTGGTATCCACTGACGCCAGCCTGCCCCAGATTCAGTATGGAACGGCCGGC
>PKYA01000209.1 GCA_003133545.1 Acidimicrobiaceae bacterium
TTTCCGCGACGGACCACTAGTCCCTAACTGAACGGCATTGCACCTAACCCGACCGGTCCACCGGGGCCGCCCGGCTCGCCTGGTTGTGTCCACCCCCCACCCCCCCAAGGACCCCTCATGGTCCCTATGGCCCCGGAAATGCCGCACCTACCCGCACGCGCTCGCTGAGGCCAATGGTTCGGCCCCCAAGGTTCGAGTCCCTCTGCGCCCACCCGTCGTTGTCGGGAGAGAGGGGCCCCGAGCAAGGGGCGGCCCAGAAGCGCCGCGCACCGGGCGACGAGCAGGGGGCCGAAGCCCGAAGCGGCCGGGGGGGGGCCACCGGGAAACCAGGGGCCACCGCGGCGCGGGGCGGGGCGGGGGGCGGCGGGGCGGGCGGAGCGGGGTGTGTGGTAAGCACAGCCAATCTGCTAAGAGCACACCTTCTGATACGGCTGATCTGGAACGTTTGCGGCCCATTCAGTTTGGGTCATATTCGTTCCGCCCAGTTCATCGCACAGCCTCTGTTTGAGTCTTGGGAACGGAGCAGACCACAAAATCGAGTCATCGATAACAACCTGTCCTCCTACGTCGCCGCTGGCCAAGATCGAGCCGTCGGGGCTGAAGGCGACGCTAGTGACCACACTGCCGTCGTCGAGCGCGATCGTGGTCTTAGTTGCGCGGTTGTAGAGGAGAACCTGCCCGTCATCGTCACCGCTGGCCACGTTAGCGCCGTCGGGGCTAAAGGCGACGCTCCGGACCGCACTACCGTCGTCGAATGTAGTCGTGGTCTTGTCTCTAAGATTGTAGAGAGCAACTTGACCGGCCTCATTCCCAATGGCCAGGGTCGAGCCGTCGCGGCTAAAGGCGACGCTGTAGACAGGACTGTTTATGTGGAGGGTAGTCGTACTCCGTGTCGTCATGTCGTACAGGATGACCTGACCGATCCAGCCGTAACCGTTCCCGGTGATCGCCAGGGTTTCTCCTCCAATGGCCAAGATGGAGCCGCGAGGATCTTGCGCCACGCTGAAGAGATACAAATTTTCGTCGAGTTTGGTGATCTTCTCGGACATCCGGTCGTAGAGGACGACCTGGCCGTCTTGGTCCCCGCTGGCCACAATCGAGCCGTCGGGGCTGAAGGCGACGCTGGTGACCACACTGTCGTCGTCGAGCGTGCTAGTCGTCTTGGTCGTGCGGTCGTAGAGAAGAACCTGGCCGCCTTGGTCCCCGCTGGCCACGATAGAGCCGTCTCGGCTGAGGGCGATACCGTTGACTGCACTGCCGTCGTCGAGCGTGGTAGTCGTCTTGGTCGTGCGGTCGTAGAGGACGACCTGTTGGTCTTCGTCCCCGCTGGCCACGATCGACCCCTTGGGGCTGAAGGCGACGCCGGTTACCGCGCTGCCGTCAGATGTGACGCTCGCCAACGGCTCCGTGGATGCTTCAGCCATTGCTGTGACTGCTTGTGATGTGTCGGCCCGTTCCCGGGCTCCGACGCTCAAGAGCAACGCGAGCGGGATGTTGGACGACAGATCTCCCGTCGATTCTTCGGCCATCGCAATCGACTGAGAGCGATTCGCCTCGGCTCTTGCATCGCTTCGCTGGATCAACGCCACCACACTCAGCACAAGGGACACCGCAAGCGCCAAACCCACCGCTCCCAAAAGACGTCGTTGGCGCCTGGAGGCCGCCTTGCGAGAGGCTCTCAGGTATTCGTCCTGGGCCTCCGTGGGTTGCTCAGAGTGTCGAGCGCGTTCCGCGTTCCAGTCCTCGGCCTGGCGGAGGTCGGTGCCGCGCAGCAAGAAGCTTGTATCACGCCCGGCGGTAAGCCATTCTGTGGCGCGCCCGGCGAGGCGCGTGTGGAGGTCCCGCCAGGCCAGGTCGTCGTCGAGAGCATGGACAAGCGAGTCAAGGCCTCGTCCACGGTCGTCCGCGTCCCGAAGGAAGATCCAGTTCGGTGTAGTGAGCGCCTCGGGAAGTCCGTCCGGTTCGACGTTCTTGAAGACGACCGGGATAATGCGCTTGTGGGCTTCGAGGGCGATCTCGAGTTCCTTCTCGCACTCTTCGGAAGTGACCGACGCAGGGCTGAGCACGTAGATGACTGCCTTGGCGGCTTCGATGCCCCGGGTGATCCGTTCCCTCCAGTCGGCAGCTCCCTCGATCGCGGCACGGTCGAGCCAGGCGGTCTGGCCCCCTCAGCCAGGTCGGTGACGAGACTGTCGGCGAAATCGATGCCACCGTCTCTGCGACTGTAGGAGATGAAGGCGTCGAGGCGTCCGGCTTCTGGCGGGGGCTCGATGCGGTCTGCGGACGATGAAGTTGGCGATGTCGGCTCGGAAGCGTCAGGCTCGCTGAGGGTCGTCACCGATGCTTCGCCTTCCCCTTAACAATGCTTTTGCTGCATTCATGAGGTTCTTTCACTGAACCTCACCCCTGAGCGGAATGTTATCTATGGGACGATCTGGCAACAATCGGAATGACTAGCCGCTAAGAACGAGCCAACGCTGCTAGAACGGTCCAAGTCGAATGGTTGGGGGGGTGAAGCTACCCGCCCGCACCTGCGAGGCGAACGACTTCGAGATCCCTGCCGCTGCCATGATGTCAACCAGCTTCACCTTGGCCAGGCCCGAGCTGGATTTCTCGCCGGAAGTAGTTCGGGACAGCAATGCGATCGACAACCTGGCTCTCGTCCCACCGCTGCTGCCGAAGCTTCCGGGCGGCGATTGCCGCCCCCCCGCCCCGCAGTTCCGGCGTCTGCCGGGGGTCCGCGGCAATGCAGGCATCACAGCGCACATCCTGATGGTTGGTCACCTGACGCCCACAGTGGGGGGCGACTCCACGGCGCCACCGTGTTGCCTGACGCCCGGCTGGCGACATTTACAGGGAGTTGCGTGTCGACGTATTTAGATGGCCCCATTGCGGAGGACCCCCATGGGGTCGGTCGGAACAGCCACTTCTCGGTTCAGCAACGCGGTTCGCGCATACTCGATTGCCAGCTGCGTCAAGAGCCGCCGACTATGCGATCGAGGCTGAGTCCTTCCTGACAGCAGCCGCTGGATTGTCCTGCGATCCAACCCGGAAGCTTGGGCGAGGTGCGTCCGGTTCACCTGGCTGAGCACCGGTACCACGAGATCCTTCCAGAATGTGTGCTCCGGATCGACGTACTTACTGCGATACTCGATCGTGTCGGTGACGAGTCCGCTCAGACGGTCTTCGATGCGGTTTCCCTCCTTACCGATAAGCATGGTCGGCACCACGCCCTCGACCGGCCGTCGGCGAAGGGTTCCGACCGTCCGTCTGCCAACGATCTGCGAATCGGGACCGAGACTCTTCGCCTCGGGGTGCCCGACGTAGTCGTTGAGGACATCGCGATACGTGCGAATGCCGACCCGCTGCCATCACGGAGTAATGGTTGAGCGAGTCTCAGTCAGCGATCGAACTATGGGACGCTGACAGTCGAGATTCGGCATCGGTGACAGCTCCCAGAGTGAGCGAAGCAGCAGTTACCGTCCGTTTCGGCCCTCGACCGACTGCCTTCCGACCCTCAAGTGGTGCCAGCACGAGCGTCCCCTTGGGGGTCAGCCACCTTGGCAGCTCCCCTACGCGGGGAAACAATGAAGCACACACATGACGCGAGGAGAGCGCATTGGGAGCCGTCGGGATGGCGCTTCGCGCCAAATTGCGCCACCGGTGGCGATCATGGCTGGCCATTGCCATCCTCATAAGCGTCGTCGGTGGGCTCGTGGCGGCCGCCACGGCTGCCGGACGCCGTACGGAATCAGCGTTCCCGCAGTTCGTCGCCACCCATGGCTTCGACGCCGCCGTCTACAGCACCCACCCGGTGTCGAAGATCGCCCGGCTTCCCGAGGTCACCTCCGTCATCGGGGTGGTCGGGCCCAACAATGGCCAACCGACGTGCGACTGCACGCACCCGATCAACCCGAGCGACATCGGGGTCGTCGTCCCGTCGCGCAGGGTCGGATCGGTCTTCAAACTCGTCTCTGGCCACCTGCCTGATCCTTCGTCCGCTGACGAGGTGCTGGCATCATTCACGTTGCAAAAGGATGCCGGGTTGCACCTCGGCAGCGTGATTGACCTGCCGTTCTACTCAGAGTCGCAAAACTCGGCGGTCTACAGCGCCACCGGTGCACCACCGAAGCCCAGCGGGCCGACGGTGGCCTTCCATGTGGTCGGCTTCGAAGCCACCGAAAACGAGTTCCCCTCCGGGGGGACTCCGACGTACAACCTGTACGCCACCGAGGCGTTCGCCCGCACCGTGCTCCCAGGTATCGGGGTGTATTACGTGTACTTCGTGAGGCTTCGTGACGGGGCGGCCGACCTTCCCCGATTCGATGCTGCAATGAGCGCAGACGGCGTCGAGGGCTATCAAAACGAGGACGCACCGGCGGCATCGGTCGAGGGATCGATCCATCCGCAGGCGATCGGGTGGTGGATACTGGCCGGCCTGGCCGGCCTGGCCGGCCTGACCGGGCTGGCCGTCATAGGTCAGGCACTGGCCCGCCAGAGCATCGTCGAGAGCGAGGACTATCCCACTCTGGCCGCTCTCGGTGCCGAGCGCCGTCAGCTGGTGGCACTAGGCATGGTGCGGAACCTGGTGGTGGGACTGGCCGGCGCCGCCGGCGCCGTAGCGGTCGCCGTTGCGTTGTCCCCGCTCGCTCCCCTCGGTGAGGCGCGCGTTGCCGAGAGCTCGACCGGTATCGCTTTTGACGCGCCGGCCCTCTTGCTCGGGGCTCTTGCCACGTTAGTGGCGGTAGTCGCTCTTGGCGTCTGGCCGGCCCTGCGGGAGGCCCGCACCTTGCGGTTCGACGACCGACCGGCTGCTTCCCACCCATCCGTGGTGGTGAGCCGTCTGGCCGCCACGGGTGCTCCGCCGAGCGCGGTGATCGGTGTCCGAAACGCCCTGGAGCGAAGGAGTGGTGGGGCGGCCGTGCCCGTGGGGAGCGCCCTTCTCGGCACGGTACTGGCGGTTACGGCGCTGTGCGGAACGGCGGTCTTCGGGGCCAGCCTCTCGCACCTGACGACCACCCCCAGGCTGTACGGCGACCCGTTCCAGATCAATGCGAGTGACGTGAACAGCGGCGGACCGGACCTCGCCCTCTTGAAAAGCCTCGAAGGCGACAGGTCCGTCACCGGCATCACCGAAGGAATCGCCCCACCGGTAATCTCCATCAACACCTTGGCGGTCGGAGCCGTAGCGGGAACCGCCATCCGTGGTGGACTGCTCCTCTCGGCAGTCGAAGGGCACGTGCCGACCAAAGTTGGCCAGATCGGCCTCGGCGCCGCGACGATGCGCCAAGTGGGCGCCCATCTGGGCTCGGTCGTCCAAGTCGCCGTGTCGCTGCCCTCTGGTGGCAAGCGAACCGTGCCGTTCCGGGTGGTATCCCAGCTATCGCTTCCGGTGCTCGCCGGCGGAATCGTGAGCCTTGGCAACGGTGCCGCGTTCACCATCGCCGGATACGAAGCGGCCGCTTGCCCTGCCGGTCCGAATCAATTGGCATGCCGGAAGTCGGTGGTGGACACCAACCAGGGCGGACTCCTGATCGGGTTCGTGTCCGGCGTACGAGGGCAGACGGCGATCAACCACTACCTCAATGCCTACCGATCTTTCACGACACTGGCCCTCACCCCGACGTCCCTCATCAATTTCGGGGAGGCGGTCAACTTTCCCCTCATCTTCGGCGCCATGTTGGCCGTTGTCGGCGCGGCGACGCTGGCTCATCTGCTCGTGGTCAGTGTGGCGCGCCGTCGACGAGAGACCGGGCTTTTGAAGGTGCTGGGATTCGTCAATCACCAGGTTGGCTCGGCCGTGGCTTGGCAAGCCACGACGTTGGCCCTCATTGGAATCGTATTCGGCGTCCCTCTGGGGGTGGTGGTCGGCCAGGCAATATGGAGAGAATTCGCCAACAACCTCGGCGTGATCCCGGTCTCCGTCGTGCCGATCTGGCTCGTCGTTGGACTGGCCGCGGGTGTCATCGTGGTGGCGAATCTCCTCGCCATCGGTCCCGCGCTGAGTGCGATGCGATCCAAGCCGGCTCGGCTCCTGCGGTCGCAGTAGCCCGGAAGAACTGGAGTATCGCTTGAGGCTTACACCCGAGCGTCAGTCGATGGTTACGACCGGTGAGAGTCAGCTATCGCCAGGTTGGTAATGCATCGTCGCCATGCCTCCGACGACGGCACGGCACTACGTGAAAAAACCTTCTCTACTGGCTCATCGTAATGATTCCCGCGTATCCAACAACCAACCCTCAGCGGCGACCAGCTTCGGGCTCCGACGTGCCCGACGACTCGTCAGAAGGGGATCCGCTTACGGTCAGGACCAAAAGGGTGCCACAGACGGCCCGAAACGATCCGAAATTCCCTTCCATCCGATTCTTAAGTTCGTGTAACGCTGGCCGCAGTGCGGACAGTACAAGGGGTGAGGTCATCTAGGGGCGAATCCGGGACCTGGGATGCATCGCTGACGGGTGACGTCGATGCCTTCGTCGATATCTTCGATCTCCACCACAACCGTGTCTACCGGCACGCCCTCCGATTGACCGCGAACGTGCACGACGCTGAAGACGTCACCGCCGCAGCCTTCCTCGAGCTCTGGCGCCGTCGGAGATCCGTCCGGGTGGTCGACGGCTCCGTACTGCCCTGGCTCATTGTCACGGCCACGAATCTCTCGCGAAATCTTGTGCGCGGTCTTCACCGCTATCGAGCCCTCATCGCTACCCTCCCCCGGGCCGAAGTCGCAGACAGCGCGGCAGATATCGCAGTGGAGCGGATCGAAGAGGAGCGCATCGGCGAAGAAGTGCGACAAGCGCTCGGTGCCCTGTCATCCGCCGACGCGGCCCTTCTCGCGCTCACAATGTTCGAGCACTATTCACCTGCCCAAGCGGCAGCCGCGCTTGGCATCTCTGATGGCGCTGCACGTACACGCCTTCACCGCGCCCGAAGTCGCATGGCGACGGCGCTGGGACGATCGCTAGTTGGAGACTGCGAAACCACGACGAAGGAGGAGCCTCGATGACCATGCTGGAGATGGACCCAGTCTTCACCGCAGCACTACGAGAGGTGTTGGTCGCGACTGTGGATGACACTCCTAGGGTGCGACGCCGTTGGCGGTGGCGTCTTGGAGCCGGCATGTTCGTAGGTTCAACTCTGATTGCCGGTGGAGCAGCGCTGGCCACCGGTCTGTTTTCTCCGCCCGGCGCGCCGATCGATACACCCATCGGCAACGTCGTAACCGTGACCCATACCGGACCGGCGACGATCGACCTCGGGCCTCCGCCAGCGAGGGCAACCGATCTTTCTCTCACCTTGACGTGTCTCACCGTCGGCACATTCGACTTTCCCAACGGATCCAGCATGAGTTGCGACGCGGCCGACCTCAGCCACCCACCACCGGACGATCAAGAGGCCAGCGAGGTTGTCCAACTCACTCCCGGTAAGGACTCCGTGACGATCGACACCAGCGCGAACGCTTCGTGGACGCTCCAAGCCATGTATGTGAACCAGGTCACGACCCCCTGGGGGACCAATGCGAGAGGCCAAACCTATGGCGTTCAGAACCAGAAGGGGACGCCGGATCTCATCGCCGTCGTCGTCGATCAAGGCAAGACACAAGGCTACGTGAAGGCAGCGGAACTCAACTGCGCGGCCGGCGGCAATGTCGAGACGCCAGCGCAGGCCCTCGCCTGGGACAAGGCGTCAGAGAATCGAAATATCTCCATCCCCGTCTATGAGAGCGACGGCACGACTGTGATCGGGACCTTCATTATCGGTCACGCGACTGGACCCAACGCCCGGACGGTCCCATTCTCGTCACTCTCGCTGGACTGCTCGGCAACCGGAAATGGTCCAGCGGTTAACGGCCCATGAATCCTGGCCAGCCTGACCGGCCGCCGCAAGCCGTCCCCCCAACGGCGACGTGGGGCTGACCGGGAGGGCCCGAGTCCACCGTGTCCCTTCTGCCGGCCACTCATGACCGGCATTACTCCCTATGCTCAGCTCATGGGGCAAGGCGATGTACCGACTTCACCGGGTGGCCCACTTCGGCGACGGCGAGACAAACGCCAACTCGAACAGCTCGCAGACGAGTCGGTGCGGAACGTGAGCCCGGGAGCGGCCAAGGGGCATGTCAGAGTGATCGAGGATCAGACCGCAGTCAAGGACAGGGGATCCGAGGACCAAGAACCTGACGCTCAAGCTGAACTGTCGGTGGAGTGTCGACCCGGAGGTTTTCATGTGCGGCCCGTGCCGATCGACCAGCCATTCAGCGAGGCGTAGGCCTGTTCGGCGGCTCGCTCGGATGGCGGCTCTTAGTTCCCGCAAGGGATCCGTTACTGGGGGCCCATTTGCCCATTCGGGTGTCAGGTCCTCGCGCCATGCCCGCCACGGAGCTCGACAGCCGAGGCCCTGGTGCGGTCGAGTGATATTGAACTTATGTGGGTGATCCTGTCAAGCGGAACGTTCACGACGCCTCGTCGGTGAGCCTGTCGAGGAGACCCTCGAACATCTTCTGACGCGCCGGTTGGTCACGCGCGGCGACCTCGCACTGCTTGCCAGGCGGCATCGGCGAGGGCGTCGCCGGCGTCGACGAGATCGTCGGCGCTCGTCGGGTGCGCCATCGACAGCCGGGTGTACTCGAGCGTCGCGCCCATCCAGAGCGCCTGGAACATCCGCGGTGACAGCGACCTGATCCGGCCCGCACGAACGTGCCTGGCAAGCCATTCCGACGCGACGCGGTACAGCTCCTCGTTCAGCGCCGCCACCGCCGGTTCGCGCCGGTCGATCACCTCCAGCTCACGCCAGTTGAACACGTAGCGAGCTCGGTCGCGGTTGGCGGCGACCCACCTGAGGTGGGCGTACACCGCTCCCGTGACTCCGGCCTTGGCGGAGCGGCTGGTGCGCAGGGCGTCGAGGTAGTTGGCGTGGTGGTCGGCGAGCACTTCGACGTACAGCTGGGTGGCAAGCCCATCCTTGCTGCCGAAGAAGTGGTAAATGCTGCCGACGCTCGCCCCGGACCGGTCGCGGATCGCGTCGATCTTGGTGGCCGAGACGGTGTTGGCGAGGAAGCACTCCAAGGCGGCGTCGAGGATCGCCTGGCGGCGGGGAGGGGTTTCGGTGACGACAGCCGACATGGGCGCCGAGGCTACTCGATCGGCGCCCTTGACTAGAAGAATATTCTAGAGAAATATTCTCGTTATGACTTCCCCGTTAGAGCAACTGCAGTCGGAGGGATTTGTCGTCCTGCGTGACGCGGCCGGGACGGATCTCGTGCGCCGGTTTCGGGAGGAGCTCGCGCCGTACTTCGCCACCGCGCCGTTCGGCCGCAACGACTTCGAGGGTTTTCGCAGCCAACGTTTGTACGCGCTGCTCTCCAAAGCCCGGGCGACAGCCGAGCTGGTGGCTCATCCTGCGGTGCTCGAGCTCGTCGACGCGGTCCTCGACGCACCGTGCCTACTGTCGGCCAACATCGCGATCAACGTCCACCCGGGGGAGACGGCGCAATCACTTCATCCCGACGACGGTTATTGCGGCGTGCCCCGCCCCCGCCGCCCGTTCGGCGTGTCGGCGGTCTGGGCGATCGACGAGTTCACCGCAGAGAACGGCGCTACGGAGGTGCTCCCCGGTAGCCACTTGTTCGGTAGTGAACCCATCGCCGCCACCGATCCTCGGATCCGCCCAGTCGAAATGTCGCCGGGGTCGGTGGTCGTCTTCCTTGGCACCACGCTGCATCGCGGTGGAGCGAACCGCAGTGATGGCGTCCGGCTCGGGCTCACGCCGCAATACTGCCAGCCGTGGATGCGGCAGATCGAGAACATGGCGCTCGCCGTCCCGCCCGTCATCGTCGCAACGTTGCCCGAGCGGGTGCAAGAGCTGCTCGGGTACAGCATCCTGCCGCCCTTCATCGGCTACGTCGACGGGCAGCACCCGCGACGGATCTTGAACGAGTTTTCCCAAGCATGGACCGATCGACACGAACCCGAACTCACATAGGGGCTGGACGACCTATCGGGTTCCCTTCAGAGCCCGACGGTACCGCTGACCCCGGCTATGGCATGCCCGAACAATAGTGACCCGTAAGACCCGCCCGCAGAAGTGCCCGGTGAGGGGAGTCCTGCGCGCACCTGAGACCCACCACCAACGACAGTCGTCCCCCGCCGCGGCGAGGATACGGACGTCATGTCAGAGCCACACGCACCCACCAAGCCGGCCAAGAAACTGAGCGGTTTACGCCCAGTATGTCTCGCTTCGGGTATTACTTCTAGCCGTCGGCGTCGAGCTCGCTGATTCTGACTACTTTGGCCCACGAAGGCGGGGCAGGGACGCGATGCACCCACGGCGCCATGCCACCACCACCTTCTATGAGGCCGACGATCACCTTGGCCACCCGGGGAGCCTCGATCGGCCATGGGGTGAAGCCGTCCGTGAGGACGACGACGATTGAAGGGCGCGGTCTGAGTGCGAGCGCCTGCAAGATCCCCTCACCCATGTCGGTACCACCACCGCCTAGTAGCTCGATTTGCGCGGCGCGGCTCACCCGTTTCACGGAGTGGACCTGCGCGTCACACGTCAGCACGCGCACGTTGGTTCCCCTCAGCCCCACCCTTTGCAACAGGCCTTCGACCTCGGCGAGCACGCGGCCGAGGAGGTCACCGGTCATCGAACCAGAAGTGTCACAGACGATGGCGACATCGGGTATGGGCCGGACGAGAGTCGGCATGATCACCGATGGGGACGACTCGGAGCGCCTCGAGGGCCTCCGGTACGAGTAGTCGACCATCCCCGCTACATGCACCAGACCCGCCTGCACCTCGGCGGCCAGCACCCGTCGCCAATCGACTCGAGAGGGGAGGACCCTCTCGGCCCAGCGCAGCCAGCCTGCCGCGACGGTCCCCGGCTCTCGGCCTTCGGCTCGCTGTAGCTCGCTGGCCACACCCAGCCGAAGGAATTCGCCGTCGCGGTCGTTCAGTCGGCCGGACGCAGCGCTGTCATCCCAAGGTCGATCTATCCCGTCGCAGCCCGACCCGCAGTCCCATTGCCGGTGTCCGCTTCGCGCCAGTTCGTAGTACTGCTCGGCTAACCGACCGTCCTTCGCGCCGAGCCCGGCAGGCATGTCGGCGGCACACGGAGGGACCATCGCGCTCAGTGCCAAGTCGTCGTTGACCTCTGCGTCGCTGGCGCGGTTCCAGGCATGGGGATCGCTGTCGGTGCCACCGACGCCGGCTCGCTCGGCCCGGGTGGCGTGGTCGCGCAACAGATGCGACACCAGGTGGACCAAGAGCCGCCCGACGTCGTCGACCGCCATGGCGTCGAGCACGTTTGGATCAGCGTGGACCTGCCAGCCTTGATCCACCCCGATAGTGCCCGAACCCTGTGCAGGGTGGACCTGCGCGGCAAACAGAGCACTGGCCAAGTACGGGTAGCGCGATGCCGCGAAGACCCGGGCCGCGGCCACCTTCCTGTGGTCGAGCACAGTGGCTTTCGGCGATGTCGGCACGGGCGCAGTCAGTCGAGCAGCCCGGCGTCGTGGAGGAGATCCGTGAAAAGGTGGACCTCGGGTGGAACGGGTGCGCCTGCGGGGCGGCACCGGACGAGGGGTCGGGCAGCCGCTGCGGCCACATCGAGCGCAGAGTCGGCGGCGCGGCCGAAGACGACCCAGCCCTGGCGCCATCGCTCCGGCGTCGGGTTGGCGGCGACCGCGCTCGCCACCGACGAGAGCGCGGCGTAAGCGCGATCACCGCGCTCGGGCAGGACGAAGCTCTCGGGGTCGGCGAGAACCTCTTCGGGGTCGGGCAGGTCAGCCTCGACCAGCCAGGTAAGCAGCTCGATACCCGGACCCTGGCCCACCGCACCGCGCACGAGGAGTGATCGCACCAGATCGTCCGAGCCGACGGCCCGCGCCCCCGCCAGGAGTGTGGCCGCCATGTCCCAGCTGCGCGGACTGGGCCATGCCCGCCCCGCGGTGGCGGCATCTTCGGGCACCTCGACGGCGAGGGTCGGTCGCACGCGGATGAACCCGCCCACCCAGCTGCGGGCGACGGGGATCCAGCGTTCCCAGCCCTCGGGCAGTACCGGGACCCGCGGGGCCGGCCACCCGCCCGACAGTCCGTCGGCCACTGTCCTCCCGTCAATGGCCCAGTCGAGGTGACAGAACCGGTTGGCCAGGGGGGCGGAGAGTTCCCATCCCGACGCTGCCTGCTCGGGAGGGTTGGCGGCAGCCACCACCGCCACCCCGACGGGCAGTTCGAGGTCCCCGACGGTCCGCTCGAGCACGACCCGGAGGAGGGCGGCCTGCACGGCCGGGGGCGCCGTCGAGATCTCGTCGAGGAATAGGACGCCCCGCCCGGCGGCAGCCAGGCGCTGCGCCCACCTGGGCGGGGCGAAGTCGACCCGGGGGTACCCGCCGTCGTGATTGACGATCGGGAGGCCGGCGAAGTCCGAGGGCTCCCTNNATAGAGGCGATCACGGTCTCCGAAGGCCAGCCGAGGGCATCGGCCAGGGACCTGATGACCGACGTCTTGCCGGTGCCCGGCGATCCCCAGAGCAGCACCGGGACGCGCACTGATACCGCAAGAGCCAGCGCCTCGACCACAGCAGCCTGATCGTCCATCCCCTTAGTCTGGCCGTGCCGCACCATGGGATGCTGTGGGGTGCCCAGAAGTACCGACCNNCCGCGGGGGCCCTCGACGAGGCGACGGCTCATGGGGTACTCGATGAGTACGCACTCGCGATGGCCCTTCGAGCACGGCAGCAAGGTCGCATGCGCATGCACCGGAGGTCTCTCGCGCCCATCGAGGGCCAGCGCCTCTCGGCGCAACGGGTGGTCGTCTGCGATTGCCACTTCGAACGAAGTGACCAGCACTGGGTTCTTCATCGGGTGCTCTTTGCCGACGACG
>PKYA01000073.1 GCA_003133545.1 Acidimicrobiaceae bacterium
CCTCTGTCGGTGCCGCCCCGGCGAATTCAGCCACGCATACTGTCACCGCCACCATCGTCAGCAGCGCCATCCCGACCAATTGAAGTGTTCGCCAGCTCCGCCACTCCCTCGACCATTGGTTCACACTGAACCGGGAATGCCCACTTCTGGTCACTCGCAATCCCTCTGCTCTGTTGGGTCCGACAAATCGACACCTGCCCTTTGCAAGCCCAAGGCCCGGGAACCGGCGATCGCTCGCCGGCCCCCGGGCCGGGCCCTACAACCGGTAAGCGCCGTGTTAGGCCTACCGGGTACTACCTATTTGCTCGCGTGCCGCTAGGTCTGCGGGTTGGCTACGGCGGTGACCGCAGGCACTCCGGAGAAGCTCGTGGACACTCCAGTTGTCGTGGCCGTCGCGTTGTTGGAAAGGGTCAACGTGCTCGTCCCTGCTCCCGACACCACCGTGGTCCCAGCGGGGAAGTTGGCGTCGGTGACGCCGACGCTTCCTCCACCAACCAGTCCACCGGCGTTCACGATGTCCGGCGGGAACGCGCCCGAGGCCAAGGTGATCTGGTCCGACCCGCTCGTGGTGTTGACCAAGATGCTGGCCGCACACGCAGTGTTGGGAGCAGCGATCCCGTCAGCCGGGGTGCTGATCGACGGCGCCGTGCTCTCGTCGGTGAGCCTCGGGAACCCGAAGGTTGTGGCGATGAGGTTGCCCAGCTCCTGGTCGAAATTCAACCCCGTGGTGTTGTCGAGCCCCTTGGAGAAGTTGGTGTTCCCGTCACAGATCCAGTTCAGGAATCCACCAGTCGACGCACGGACTGTGTTGGAAAGGTAGATGTTGAAGAGGGTCCGCGCCGTCGGGTAGGTGTTCTGCAATTCCGTCCCGGACGTGGGGTTCGAGCCGTTCTCCTCGACCTTGGTGGCCGAGTAGGAGGTCCCGTCAATAGTCGAGGCCGCCGCGTACGGGTTGGTGTTGAGGACACCGTTGGACTCGATGTAGAGCGTCGTGGACACTTCGATCGCCTGGTCGACAAAGTCGGGCGATGGCCAGTCTCCAACAGCAAACTCGTTCATCTGGTCCGAGTTATTCTCGAGCGCAATGTGCGGCGTCGAGTTGTCGCCCGTGTCCGTTGCCGGGTTGGGGTCGCTGGCGGCGTTCGTGTCCATGTTTGACGAGCACCCTCCACCGGAGACGCCGCTTTCGGCGTAACTGGCGAACGTAGCTTCAGTGCCCGAGGCGGTGTTCACACCCATGATACGGATCGCAACCCCGATCGGGGCGCCCTGGCCTACCGCCAACTTGGTGGTCGTGGTGATGGTCAGGTTGACCGTCCCCGTCGCCGTCGCGTTGTTGGAAAGGGTCAGCGTGCCGCCGCTAACCGAGCTCACCGTGGTGCCCGAGGGGATCCCAGTGCCCGTAACCGTCTGACCGGATGCGACAGTGCTCTGGAAGTTCCCCGAGATCGTCACTGTCGGCGAGCCCGAGGTGGTGCTGGCCTTGATGATCAGCAGACTCGGGCCCAGGTTCGTCAGCGAACCCCAGTCCGTGATCCTCGAAGAGTCAGTCGCGCACCAGAGGCGATAGGCCGTGCTGCTCGCTCCACCACCATTGTCGTTGTTGGCAATGTTGTTGAGCGGGCTCCCCGTGTAAGGGCCGGCTGGGCTGTCCCCGGGCAACCAGCCCTTGGACACGGGGCCGACGACGCCTCCATTGATGGAGGAGTACGGAGCTGTCGTCGACGTCCCGTAGACATTCGGGTTGATCGGGTAGCTCACAATCGGCACACCGTCCTTGGCGTATCCCGTCTGCACCTCTGTCGAGCATGCCCCCGTCGAAGGCTTCGACGAGCGGGCGAAGTCGACCGTCAGAGGCGTCGAGAGCGCGGCGCAGAGCTGGTTCTGACCGGCTCCGGATCCCACGTCGTCCACGCCTTCAGTCACCTCTGTCCGGTCCCAGTTGTCGTTGACGTCGGTCGTGGAGACGTTCTGACCCGACAGGCAGAAGAACTCCTCGTTGCTGGTCGTCGAGGCGGGGTCGCTCGAGTTGTACAGCGTTTGGCCGGCACTCGCGTTCAGGGTGCAGCCGTAGAGCCCGGCACCGGTGTAGAGGTCCCCGATCCGCTGCATCAGGAAGAAGGTGGTGTCGGAACCGGTGTCGCGGATCCCTTCCACATTCCCGTTGTAGAAGTGCGGTGCCACGCCTCCGGGCGGGTCGGCCGGTGTGCTGGCCGCTGCCACTCCTGCCACCATCAGCGAAGCGGTGAGACCCGCTACGCCGATGGTTGCGGCGCGGAGGAAATGGCCGCGCAACGACTGCTTGTGCCTATGCATGGTTGCAGTTGCTCCTTTTCGTGTTCTTGGGTTTTGTTGTTCACAATTCTCTTGTTGCCCGACGGAGATGGGCTTCATACGAGCGACGAGTGGGCCCGGCTTGCTGACCGACGCCGACGGACGGCGACCGTCCCACCCATGATGCCGAGAGCAGCAATCGGCAGCAGAATGGCCAACGGCACTTCAGGCAGGTTTCCGTCGCCGGGGTTGGCGCCGGTGTCACCTGCTGTGGGGTTCACGAAGAACGGCTGCGACCACACATGCGGTGTGGTGAAGTCGCCCTGGTTGTCCCCGATGAAGAGGATGCACTCCGTGGCGGCCGTGTTGCCACACTTCGGGCTGCTGGTGGTGTCGCCTATCGACGAGTCGGGCGTGAAGTACACCGGGTACAGCGAACCCGTCGCGTTCTGGTAGTTGATCGAGCCGTCCGCGTTGGGCGCGACGCTCGGTCCTTGGATGGTGTCACCGTTGCACGCAGTCGGACTGGTGGGAATCACACCGTTGGGTGCCGAGCACTCGAGGATGTTGACGTTGGAGTTGGAGACGAACAGGCTGTTCGCCGGCACCACGATGTTGATGCCCTGCCCACTCGAGAACGGCGTCCCTGCGGTGAACGTCCCGACCGGCTGGGCCGAGTTGGGAACCGACTGGCCTTGGGTTGGTGCCGCCGCCCCGGCCGGCCCCGAGAGCACCGCGATGGAGAACGCACCCATGGCAGCGAGCGCTGCGACGGATGCGGCGACTTGCCTGGCGGCTAGCCGAATGGACATTTGAGGGTCTCCTTCTGTGAATGGGATCGCTGCCTGGTTGCTGAGTGGTTGCCCGCCCACATGAGTTTTCGCACGTATCAGATCGGCACTCAAGCCAAAACGCCTGGTGACACGAAGAAAACATCTCCCGATCGAGACCAGGACGCCTATTGGTCACAGAAGGGTCACCCGAGTTCATCTCCCTCCGGGGGGTACGGGCCTTTTGTCTCGATTTCTGCGAAGTGGGCACGGCAGAAATGCCCGGGTCCGGGAACGCATTCGGGCGCCCATGATGCGTGAGCAGCGAATAGCCCCGAGCAACGCGCGCAAAAGACGCCCGCAGAATCGATCTACGCTGCGCTCATGCCGGACGGCACTCTCCAAGAAAGGCTCGACCGGCTCATAGGGGTCCTTTCCGCCTTAGCGGCCGAGGAACAGGCGCTGGTTGCGCAACTCCGAAGGGCGCGACTCGCCCAATCTGGGATTGACATGGCTGCACGCGATTCCAACGGTGCGTTCCGGGGTGCGTTCTCCGCGGGTTTCGCTCCCTCATTCGCCGAGTATCCGCCCCTCGAATCCTCAGCCCAAGAAGCGCAACGCACGCCAGCGCAGGCCGGACCGATATCGGGCACTGCCTCCGAGCTCCGTGAAACGCCATACCCGTCGACGAGAGGCGGACCGGAATTCAACGCCTTCTCGGGGCCCTCCCCGGCGACGCAATCAGATTGGCCGACAGCATCGCGCATTCCGCCCGCCATCGCGGAAGCACCGTTGGCGCCGCCACATTGGAATGACGATGGCGCCGGCACCCCAGGGAAGCGCGACTACGACTACTTCGCGGAGCTCGACGAGAAGTTGGCGCGCCTGCAGTTCCAGGGTTCCGACGGGTCGGCTAAGAACCGGTGACTTTGACGACCCACACGCAACCGGCGGGAGCCTGTACCAACAGCTTCTGTTGACCGGTCGTCGACTCAGTGGCTACCGCATTTCCAGAGAGCCCCGTCTCGGTGACGGCCGGCGTCCCGGTCGAGGAGGCGGCCGTCGCGACGGAGACCTCGAACGAAGGCCCTGAGGGCGGCGCGGCCGTGCATTGGAAGGCCCAACCGATCTTCCAGCTCCCGGACGTAATGGTAAATGCCGGGCTCGTCCAATCGCCCTGAGACTGCATTGGTCCCACCAGCACCTGTGTCTGGGCTGCTGCCGTGGTGGTCGTCGTCGACGAAGTTTGAGAAGTCGAGCCGGCAGCTGTCGTGGTGGTCGAGGAAGAATGGGCACCTGATTTCCCACTGGAGCTCGCCGTGGTCGTCGTGGAGTTAGCGGCGCCAGCCGTGGTCGTCGTGGAGTCCGAGGCGCCCCCGGTTGTCGTCGTCGAGCTCGAGGCGCCACCCGGCGGAGGCAGTTTGTAGCCGCCCGTCGATCCCGAAGCCCCGGATGAGGGGACCGTTTTGTAGTTGAGAAGCGCTCCCACCAGCGCGGCGATGACCATGGCGCAGAAGACCTGCCACGTCTTCCAGGTCCGCTTCTCCTTGATGCCCAGTTCTCCGGGCGCCGGCATTGCATCGCCGAAAGCCGGGGCCGGGTGGACTCCCGCCCACTGTCCAGTCTCGCCTTCAGAGAAAGGGTCAGTGGGCTCCATGGCTAAACCGTGGCCGCGAATTGAGCACACGTCAAGACCGGCAGGAGAAGCGGGACGTCACACACGACGAGGCCAAGCTCCGATTTTTCCGAAGGAACATTGCGCATGGGTCAATTGTTGATCTTGACCGCGCTCACGTACCAGCCCCCGGTCGCCTGCAGTACGTCAATCTCATAGATCGGGTCTGTGGGTGCAGACCCCCCGGGCGGACCGTACGAGCACACGATGGGCGAGAACGCCACGCTGCACCCCCGGTCGATGGCGAGCCCGCTCGTGTAGTGAGAGGCAAAGAGAGTCGCTACTGCTGGGGCCGTCGCCACCGAAAGAGCCTGGGCCTGGTTCCCTGCGGCCCAACTCGATACGAGATCAGCGGCGGCGTCCGCAGCCGTGGGCTTCAACGCCGACGGGACGGCGAGCGTCGTCGTCGAAACGGGTGTCGAAGTGGTGGCGCTGGTGATTGGCGCTTGTGCAACGGTCTTCGGGTGCGGTGGCGCCTTCTTGCCGTTCAGATGAATAACGGCAAGGGCCACCGCGCTGACCACCATCGCCGTCAAGACCACACCATACGCGACCTTGGCCGCTCGGGACAGCACCGGGAACCCGTGGGGATGGGAGAAGGAAGCGGGCTGCTGCGGGGGTGCATGCCCGTTGAGGGCGACATACTCGGGCGGAGGTGAAGGCGGCCCAGGGGGTGTACCCACTGCCCGCACGGTGACGATCCGCTGTAGTTGAGGTTCTGCGGTGGCTTTCGCCGCCATGAAGCTCTCCGACGACGATGGAGGCTTGTCGTAAGACTTTGTCTCCCCGTCACGGACCAAGAGCGTGGGTTTACCGTCATCCGAAAAGAACCGGAATTCGTGGATACCGAAGGGATCGACATGCCATCCCCTCATGTCACTCGCCACATCGTCTTAAACTCAATCGGAAAGGCAGGCGAGCACAGCGCGAGATACTCCCACATCGCGATCTCGCGAACGCGCCGGAGAGCAACCACCGTGGCGAAATCGGCCGGGTGGCGCACTCTTAGGTTTCCGCAGCGTGACACTCACATTTCCCGCCTTAAGAGAATGTGAACGGGAGGCAAACATAGCCGCTCCTGGCTGGCCCGCCCTGGGGACCGATGGTAGTAAATGGTACGTGAGCACCAACCCTGTCAATCCGGTGTTCAGCGTCCCTCCCTCTCAACATGAGGATTATCCGACTGCGAACGGGCATTGGGCCGGGCCAGCCGACGGGAATTGGGCGGGACAGGCATCAGCAGAGAACAGCGCTGTCGAATCAGCGAGCACCGAGATCGACGCGATTGCCGCGGCAGTCGAAGAGCTACAGAGCAGGCTCGAGCAGGCGCACAGCCAGCTCGGTCAGGTCACGGCAATCAGGACTACCGAATATGAGATCGGTCGCCTGTTCTTAGAGGCACAGCGTTTCTCCGAGGCCTCCCTCGCGCGCCTCGAAGAAAAGGTCCAAGAGATTCTGGCCGAGGCCGAAGCAAAGGCCGCCGCGATCCTGCGCGAAGCAACCGAGGAAGCACACGAGATACGTCGACAAGCACAACAGAACTCATCCTTCATTCCCGCCCAGACGGCTCAGGAGTTGCAGTCAGCCATCGCAGGGTTTGCCGGCGTCAACAGCGAGCTTGTCAGGGAGTTGAATGCCCTCAATTCCGTTTTGGCCCCACCGGCCAACGACCAAAGGCCGCCTTCGTCCGGTCGATCCTTCACGACGATGGGCCCTCCCTAGGCATTGCCCAAACTCGTTCTCCTCATTTCAAATTGGAAATCGCACCCCGGGGATGAGCGACTCCAGCATGGACAACGACACTTCGCACACCAACCCGTCAGAGCCCATTGACCTGACGAATTTCGTCCACCTCCGACAGTTCGTCGAGTACCTGTTCAACCGACGCCAGTCCCCCGATGGGGGTCACGATGTCAGCTGGTCGGCCGAACGGGCGATCGATTGGCTGACGATAGAGGAGGCCGTTGCGGGCTCGGACTCCCTCGAGCAGGCACTCGGCCGGGCCGTCGTCGTGGCGGACCTTCTCTCTCGCGACCTGTACCCGAGAAAATCCGACAGCGCGGAACCTTCCGGCCCAACGAGCATCGCCGGCCTGGCAAATCCGCGTATTATTTCCCGCACGCGCACGGCCGCTGAAGAATACCTCGCTGCCCACAGGACTGCCTCGGCATCCGTGCTCTCGGCGGCAATCGTCTTGATCACCCTGATCGTCGCGATAGCAGCCAACATCGGTGGCCCCCCGCCCAAAGCACACCATCTCGTCGGGAGCCACGGTATCGAAGGAAACGCGCAGTTGGTCAAGAATGCTGCGCCCGTCTCGGCCACGGTTGCCTTGCCGGCGACGAGCACGGCCGTCAGCCTTCCCGCAGCGACGACCCCGCCAGCACCGGCCCCCCCTTCATTGGCCGACGCGCCCGCTCTCCGCCCGCATGAGATCTTCGGATTCGCCCCGTATTGGACCCTTCCGGAGAGCCCCGGATTCGACGTCAACCAAATCTCAACGATTGCTTACTTCAGCATCGACGTAAACGCCGATGGCACCCTCGACGAATCAGGACCGGGGTGGACGGGCTACCAGAGCCAAGCGCTGGTCAACCTCGTCACCCGTGCCCACGGGGCCGGGGACCGTGTGGTGCTCACCGTGACTGACTTCGACCAAAGTTCGCTCAACCAACTCACCTCGTCACCGACCGCACCGTCCACCTTGTCACACGCGCTCATCAGTGCGATCGAGACAAAGAATCTCGATGGAGTGAACATTGATTTTGAGGGTCAGGGCAACGGCGACCAGCTGGGCCTTACGAACCTGATCACTCAGGTGTCGGCAGCCATCCACGGAGTCAATCCGCATTATCAGGTGACAATGGACACCTACGCCAGCTCGGCTGGTGATCCCAACGGCTTCTACAACATCCGAGCCCTGGCTCCGGCGGTCGATGCGTTCTTTGTCATGGAGTACGGACTGAATCTGCAAGCCAGCGCTTCTGCAACGTCGCCCCTCACCAGCACGTTGTTCTCCGACAAGACGACGATTGACCAGTACGTTGCAGCGGTGCCGGCTTCGAAGGTCATTCTCGGAATGCCATTCTTCGGGATTGATTGGCCAACCAGCGACGGTACGCTCACGGCTCACGCCACCGGCCCTGCCACCACCATTTCGTACGGCCAGATCATGGCGGAAGGCCACCCGGTCTACTGGGACTCAACCACCGACACGGGCTGGACGTCTTTCCAGGTTGGTTCCCAGTGGTACGAGACCTACTTCGAGGTTCCGACCTCCCTGTACGACGCGGCGCAATTGGCCTCCTCGAGCAACTTGGCCGGCATGGGCATCTGGGCGCTCGGGATGGATGGGAACGACGACACCATGCTGTCAGCCCTGCTGGGAATGTCACCGGCAGTGAAGAGCTATCCGGTGGGCCCTTCGACGACGACAACGCCGCCTTCTTCGACTTCAACCACCTCGTCCACATCAACAACGTCAACCACGACGCCGCCGTCAACCTCGACCAGCTCCGTGGGGTCGACCTCCACCTCGACCTCCTCGTNNTCGTCCGGCTCGACGACGACTTCGTCATCGCCGACGTCCTCCACCTCGACGGACCCGTCTTCGACGTCTACATCGACCTCCGCCCCCTCAACGGACCCATCCTCGACGTCCTCTACAACTCCGGTGCTCCTTCCAGCCACTCAGGGGCGCGCCTACCGTGGCTGATCACGCACCACGCAACTGACCGGGGAGCATCGAATGACGACGACCCTTACACGTCCCGATGCGAACCCGTGGATCGAGGATGGACAACCAGGCGGGCCACCCCCTTCCCGCAACGCGCCCCCTCACAGAAAGGGGCCCGGTCGTTTTCTCATTCGTCACGTGGCCACCGAGGGAACCTTGGTCTTTCTCCTCACACTCGGCATCTACCTCGTCATCGCTATTTTGCTCGACTTCAAATACCACTCGTTTCTCGGCGACGCGTTTTCCAGGATGGCGAACGGTTTCTACATTCTCTATTCGCGCGATCGACACCTCGCCGCGGTCGGGTTCGTGTGGGAGCCGCTGCCCTCCGTTGCCGCCATGTTCTTTCTCCTCGGGAACCACTTTTGGACCGCGCTCTCCCACAACAACTTTGCCGGCAGCCTGACGAGCGCATTTTCCATGGCTGGTGCCGTCTACCAACTGCGCGCCGCCTTGCGGGAATGGGGCATCGCCCGCGCTCCACGGCTGGTCCTGACGGCGCTGTTCGCACTCGATCCAATGATCCTTCTTTACTCCGGCAACGGCATGAGCGAGGGCCTCTATCTCTTTACGCTCATTGCAGCAGTGCGGTATCTGCTCCGTTGGCTGCACGCCGGCGACCTGCGGTCATTGGCCTATTCGGCGATCGCGCTGGGATTCTCCTATTTGACCCGGAACGAAGCGGCTGCTGGTGTCATCGCCGGAGGAATCGCGGTCGCACTTGTGTCCTTTTCGCGAGCCAAAGGGGGGCGATGGCCTCGAGCCCAGAGTGCGATCGCGGACAGCACGATTTTCGTCATTCCCGGTGTCCTTGCGGCGACGGGATGGGCGGTCATCAGCTATGTCATCACCGGCAGCTTCTTCGGCCAGTATTCATCGCTTTACGGCAGCTCTGAACAAGAAGCGAATCTCACGCACGAATCTCTCCATGCTCGTATCCTGTACGAGTTCCACGCCATTCTCTCGATGTGGCCACTCATTCCCCTCGTGCTGGTCGCGGCCATTGTCCTGGCCACTCGACGGCGCGATCCCAGAATTCTCGCACCCATCTCTGTGCTGGGGGGGGCGCTCGGCTTCGACATGCTGGCGCTCCTGAACAACAACATCCAGCCGTACTATCGCTACTACATCGTGACCATTCCGATTGAAGTCTTCCTTGTCGGCAGCCTCATCGCCCCGAACCCGAACTTGACGCGCACGACGCCTCGGGGCGCGAGACAGAGACCATCGCTCGGAGCGGGGAGAAGAGCACTACGCGACCTGGCATCGATCTTTTTGACTCTGGCTCTCCTCATTCCCGCTGTGGTGACCACCGCGGCGGCGATGTTCAATCCGAATATCGGGTCGGAGGAACTGCAACAACTCGCATTCATTTTCGAGAAGCATCCCAACGCAGTTGATGCTTTGTTTCAGTATCGCTACGCCGCGATAGTGAACATAAGCACCTATCTCGACAATCTCCATCTCCCGAACGGGGACATCATTGTGGACAATTCCGCCGACTGCATGCCCGAGATCATTGTGACCAGCAATCAACCCAGGCTGTATGTGATTCCCAACAACCGCGATTTTCAGCGTGAGCTCGCGGATCCTCTGACCTTTCACTCCCATTTCATCTTGGAGCCAGATCCAGCCACGTTTCCCATAACTGCGATGAATATTCAGTACCCTTCGCTGTGGACCACCGGAGACGGGTTTGCCAAAGACGTCCACAAGTTTCCGAGTCGTGGGACGTGCCCGGCATTCCGGCTCTTCAAGGTATTCGAACACCCGAACCAGGCGCAGTGACCCACTCGAAGCGACAGCCCCAACGCCCGCTTCAAGCGGTGGGGCTGTCGGCAATCGTCACGAACGGCGTGCGCTGTAGAGGAACTGGCCCCCCAAGGGGAGCCAGGAAAGGCACTGCTCGGCCTGGAAGGTGCGGTGCCCGCCACGAGGAGCAAAGAGGACAAACCACTTCGCCACCGTGTGGGCGCCGGCTTTCCGAAAGACCCTCCGTGCGTCGGCCGGTGTCACAAGAACAGCATCGGCGTCGAAGGGACAGTTGCGCACCGACCTGCGGGTCACCGGATTGAGGTGATTGTGTTCGATGATCACGCATATCCCACCGGGCCGGACGGCGGCGACCATCTGCTCGGCAAATCCCTCCCAATCGTCAGGGAGAACGTGATGCATCACATTGAAAGCGAAGGCAACATCGAAGGTCTGAGGTTCGAAAGGGAGGGTCTCACCGTCATAGACACGGTGGTCGATGTCGGTGCTGTCCCTCTTCGCTCTCGCCACCATCTCTGTGGAAAAATCCATTCCCGCGAGCGAGCCCACCATCGGCCGCAGCATTCGGTCGGTGGCGCCGGTACCGCAGCCCACGTCCAGGACCCGTGCAGTGGACAAATCAATCCCGGCATAGCGGGCGATCCGGGCCAAGTGGTGAATCTTGTTTCGATGGAAGAACTCAATGTTTGCACCGAAGACGGGGACCGACGTTTCGACTATTTCGTCATAGTCCTGTGCCACCATGTCGAAGATGCTCACTCAGGTATCCCAATTGGGTGCGGTTCGCCCGGAGGGACTTTGCTGGCACTTACGAAACTCAACATTGGTGTGCCATTCAGGGTATGAAAACTGTGCCGACTGAAGGTCGGAATATCCAAGCCCGTAGAACAGCGAAGCGAATGGTGGAGGCCACGGCATTGGCTGCGGTCACGGCGGCAAGGGTGAGGAGAAGCGACGAGGTCGCCGTGTCGTGCACCGCGACCAAGGCCAGCGAGGTCAGGCCGAGGCTGATGACGTAGAGGCCACCTGCGACAGCAGCAAAGCGTCGGCGTTGGGCTTTTCCGCCCATGTTGTGCGCCAGCCGCTTATGTACGACCAGGTTGAAAAGTGCGCACATCCCGAGCGCCAAGGCGTTGGCGCCGAAGTCCCCCAAGGCTTTGCGAAAGAGGACGAAGAGAATTACGTAGGCAACAGTGGAGACGACACCCACACCCGCAAACCTCAAGAGGGGATCGGCCACGACCGGGCCAGTGCCTGAAGACGAGAAGTCGCGGCGGCGGCCCGAACCGTGGGAGATGCGCCATACACCGCGCACATCGCTCCACGCCGTACGGAGAATCTTGACCCGGGAATCGGGGTCATCGACCCAGTCGACGGGGACCTCACAAATGCGCAATCCGAGGCGTTGGGCCGCGACCAGGATCTCGGTGTCGAAGAACCATTCGTCATCTTCCACTAAGGGCAGCAGGCGTTGCGCGGACTCCCGCCGCAGTGCCTTGAATCCACACTGGGCGTCGCTGAAGCGTCCTTGCACCGAGAGCTTGAGTAAGAGGTTGTAGGCCCGCGAGATAAGTTCACGCTTCGGACCCCGTACGACACGGGCACCCGAGGCAAGCCGGCTGCCAATCGTCACGTCGCTGTGCCCGGAGAGCAAAGGGGCGACGAGTGGCAGCAGTCCACCGAGATCGGTGGAAAGGTCCACGTCCATATAGGCGACGATTTGCGCCGTACTCAACGACCAGGCCCTGCGCAATGCGAGGCCCCGGCCCTTTCTGTCGAGGTGGAGAGCAGACACTCCGTCGAGGTCAGCGGCCAGCCGCGAGGCGATCTCCCACGTTCCATCCGTGCTGGCGTTGTCGACAATGAGGATCGTCGTCTCAAAAGGGAACGACTTGTCAAGGTAGGAGCGGAGGCGTCGGACACTCGCCTCGAGGATGCCCTCTTCGTTGTAGACCGGAATCGCCAGTTCAACGACTGCGGGGCGAACGCCGCTTATCACTCCCGCATGGGGGGACGTTCCGAAAAAGTGGTTCGTCTGCACCCCCCTGTCCTGCAGTTTTTCGGACGCCGAAGTGCTCTCGGAAGGGGCGGTCGATTCGAAGGGCCCCTCGTCGACACGAGGGAGGGTCTGGCTCATCGGTCGTTAGTTTCACCAGTCCCGGGGCGAATCCACAAGCGTAAACGTCCATTGACACACAGAAATAACCTGGTGATCGCGCTGAGTTCGCAAGGGCGTCCCTGGGCCCGGGCTGCTGGTGCTTCCGCCGGCTCACCCGGCCATGGGCTGGTCAGCTACCTCCCGCCAGCAACCCCATGAGCGGGTCGCCGGGGCCCGTGTTGTAGTTGCAGGGCCCGAGGGGATCGAGGACCCAGTTCCAAACCAGAAGAGCACTCGAACCCACCTCGAATTGCGCCTTAATTTTGGCCGCCATATCGGCGGTCCGCTGGCTGAAGCTCTCACAGGTGGGCCCGGTACCGGCCAGGATCCCCGCCTCCCCGGTAATGATCGGCTTGTCGATGGCGGTCGCCTGATCGAAACGAACCGCCAGACCGTTCCACTGATCGCCCCCCATGGTGGCCGACCCGTAGTAGTCGTGGACGCTCAGCACGTCTATTCCGGGACTCTCCCCGACCGCCTCGTAATTCTGTCCGGCCAGGCCACACTCGCCACCGCTTAGGAAGCCTGCCTCGACCAGGTGATTCGGATCGAGCGAATGTATCTCGCCCCCGACCGCGTTGAAGAACGACAGAAGGTCCGCGGCCGATGCCGATTCGTCAGGGCAAGTTTGATGCCCCGAGCAGTTCAAGGGCTGGTACGCAGCTGCGCACGATGATGCCTCGGGTTCGGAAATCGGCTCCCACATCCCCAGCGCCGGCGAGTTTCGGTAGCGATTCACGAGTAGTTGCAGGTATGTCCAGTACGACAGCGGCGTGGTTCCACTTCCGTCCGAATTCGTCGTCGAATTGAAGACGTCCTTGTAGCCGCCGGTGTACCACGAGGGGTCCCGCCAGTGATCGCCATCGCAGTTCCCGCCCTGGTCGGTAAGGGTCGGAATCAAGTACACGTGGTACTGGGCGGCCAGGTAGAAGACTTCGTCGAGGGGGGCCCAATCCAGGTCATGCGTCGTGGCGTCAGTGGCGATCGTGCCCTGGAAGGCCCAGAAACGCACCAGCGACCCGGGCGCCAACGAAGAGAACAGTGCGGCAATCTGTGCGGNNGTGCGGGTGTCTCCATCCCACCACAGCCGGCGTTGGTGCCCCAGGAGGTGCCGAGCTCATATGCATTGACACCCGTGAATTTTGTAGGAACGCCACCCACCTCCAGATTCTGCCCCGACGCAGTGATCGGAAGCTGCCCGGTGGGTACATAAGTGAGCTGACTGCCCGACGTCGGTAGTGAAGTTCCTGTACTGGTGGTCACGCTCACATTCACCGTGCCGGTATTGGTCGGAGCCGCAGCGATGATGAGAGTTGGTGAGATCACGGAGAAGATGGAGGAGGGATTCGAACCGAAGAGCACCGCGCTCGCGGACTCGAAGCCACTCCCCATTACGGTGACGATGGCCCCCCCTCCGGCCGATACAGAAGATGGGCTAAGTGCGTCCACAGAAGGGCCTCCGACGACTGGAGATGCGTTCGGTGGCGGAGAACTCGGTGATGTGCTCGACGACGAACCGGAGTGGAGGGTGCGGGACCTGCTCGTAGGCGCAGAGCCAGGCTGGATCGGACCCGAAGCGACGGCGTTCGACCGGAGTGCAATCTCGGACCCGTGACCCGCTGTCGCGTGCGCTGCTCTATCGTCGACGCCGGAGGCAGGGCGCGCTGTGTCGAGTGTCACGATGGCGATGAGTACGCAAACTATCGCCGCGAGGACTGCACCCCGAGTGTGAACCCAATCGTGGAGTGTGGCGGTCCGCACAACTGCTCTCGGTTCGGCATCCAAATGTCCAAGCACGATCTGACTCATCTCCTAATTCGCCTCAAAGGAACCTGAGGCCACGGAAATGGCACATCTGCCTAAACCATTTCGGCGGCCCGGCTAACTCGAGGAGTCCCGTGGCTTTGCGTCCTTCCCTCGCGGGAGATTTGCCCTTTCGACTGCTTGTCACTGCTGTCATCGAATATTGCCGCGTTGCGGGGTCGTGTCAATGGAGAAGTCTCCAATACGCCCCAATTGAATCGATCTATGCCCGTCGGCCACCGAGCGGCAACCCTTCGGTCACGTGAAGATCACACAAGGCGGACGGGCCACGCCCTGGCCCTGGACCAGCGGCACGACAGATGTGCCGAGGCGGTTGGAGGAAGCAGTTGGAGCTTGGCGTGAGCCGCCCCGTCGCTACGAGGGAACTTCTACTTTGGCGCTGAGCCCGTGCGACGTCTTCTCCCAGAAAGAGGGGGTGACGACAAGCTGCCACGCTGCCTTCACTGCCGCGATCGACATCATGATCCAGTAGAACGGCACAAAGAGTGCAGTGAACACGAGATCAGGGCGATTTGTCTTGCGGGCAGTGAGGATCGTGAGGTACCACAGGAGGAAATTGCCGAAGGCCCAAAGGGTCAGGCCCGTGTAATAGGCGGGGGCGGGAAAGATGGCAATGAGGAACGCCGGATGGGCGATGAACCACGAGAGTGTCAGCAGCCAGAAAATCGGGTTCACCACCGCAAGGATCGGGGTGCCTCCCACGAAGGCACTCAGGTGGACGATGCCTCTCCAACTCATTTCGGAAGTGGCCTTCGCCGGCGAACGAAGATGGATGAGAAAACTCTGGAGGTAGCCCTTGTACCAACGTGACCGCTGCTTAATCCAGTTGACGAAGTCGCTGTTGGCCTCCTCCAGGGTGATCGAGTCCAGAATCTTGACCCTGTATCCCTCGCGGTACATCCGGATGCCAAGGTCACAATCTTCGGTGACGTTGTAGGGATCCCAACCCCCCAGCACGCGCAAAGCGGAACGGCGAAAGTGATTCGATGTCCCCCCTAACGGAATTGGGGCATTCAAAGACACCAGACCGGGCAGGAAGTAGGAGAACCACATGGCGTATTCGACGGTGAAACTCCTCGTGATGACGTTCTGCCCAGCGTTACCGTACGAGAGCTTGGCCTGTACGCACGCCACCTCGGGACCGAAGCGGCGCATCGCAACAGCCGCCCGTCGAAGTTGCAGGATGTCGGGAGTGTCCTCGACGTCGTAGACCGCGATCAGGTCTCCTCGGGCGAGCGTAAGACCGAAATTGAGTGCCTTCGGCTTGGTTCGAGGTTCGCCCGGCGGAACCACGACGAGCTTGAACTGAGGCCCAGCTTCTATCTGGCGAAGTGCGGCGAGCGTTTCCTCATCATCCTGTTCGATGAGCAGCATCACTTCGAGACGATTGATCGGATAATCAAGCTCGCCAAGGTTCTCGAGCAATTTACCGACGACGGACGCCTCGCGATAGGCGGCAACCATGACCGTATAGAAGGGCAAGTCGGCTTCTGGAACGCTCAGGGCCTCCTCGTCCGTGACGCGCTCGACGGCGTCGCTCCGGGACGATCGTGCGAAGAGAAAGACCCGGTACACGACGGCGAACGCATAGGTCAAAGTGAGCAGGGCGATAATCACGATGAACGTGATACGGGCAGACAGAACAGTGCCGATGACGCCCACCACGACGAGGACGACCAAGAGGTTTCTCTGTCCTCTCGAGACGAGGCTCCGAGCAGATACGAGGGGCACCCGGTCGGCCAAGCCCGAAGTGCTTGCTTCGAGACGGAGTTGGCTCTCGGCCTCGTTCATCAAGGTCGGAAGCACCGGCGAAGTGTAGCAATGGCTGTGAAGACTCCGGAAGGCGCCCGTATGCGGCCACTGCGAGGAGATATGACACCCGGGCGACAGGTTGCCGAAATCTACGTGACGCCCGCCCACAATTTAGGTGTCGTGATCGCAGCTACCATTGTGATCTGGGGCACGATGGGTTCATGGATGTGATGGCACCGGGCGACGATTCGGCACAGGGTTCTGACGCCCCGGGTCAGTCGATCGACGCGCGTCTGGCGGCGATGATGGACGCCATCCGGTCGTGGGATTGGCGGACCGCCGGCACTCCGCAAGCCACGACAGTTGGCCGTCCAGAAAGCGACGGGGCGGGCGCAGCCCGTGGGCCGAACCATGACGCACCCCCCCACCACGATGTGTGGGTGCCTCCGGGCGGTGCTGCTCCGCCACCCCCTCCTCCCGCTCCGAGGTGGCGCACGCCTGGGGTCGCCGCGGCCGGCGCGCCGCCGGTTCCGGGTCCCCCCGTGGGCGGTCCGAGTGCCAATCGGCTGCAGCCTCCTGACGTGGCATCTGGGTCTGGCGGCTCAGTTCCCAATGTAGGAGCGCCTGACCCGAGCACAGGTGTCGTGCGCGTTGTCGCCGATACTGCCCAGCGCGATTCGTGGGCTCCGCCGGGAAGTGCTGCTGCTCCACCGCCCACTTCTCCGGCTCCTGGATGGGGCTCGACTGGCGTTGCCGCGGGCGGGGCACCGCCTGTTCCGGTTCCCCCGGTGGGGGCGCGGAATGCCAACCGGCTGCAGCCTCCTGACGTGGCCACCGGAGAGCCAGGACTGGGCGACGTCCGTCTCGTGCGCAACGGCTTGGCGCCCCCTGACGTCGCCCCTCATGATCCAAGCGCTCCTCCGACGCCGGGATGGAGCCCGTCTGGAACCAACGCGGGCGCCGCACCGCCTGTCCCGGGTCCACCAGTGGGCGCACGGAACGCCAACCGGCTGCAGCCGCCGGAGGTGACATCCCAACCGGCCGGCACCATGGGAGCACTGGGCCTGGGCGGAAGGCCAGCCGACGGCTTCCCCGGGCCTCCGCCGCCGCCCGTGGGGAGTCCCCCAACGGGCGGGCCGAACATCGCCACTGCGGGTTCGAAGCCGGTCCTCGACGCTGGACAGCGGAACGGATCGGCAACAGGAGGACCTCCTCCCACAGCCGTGCTGCCTGTTCCCCCGACAGGCGATCGCAATGCCAATCGCCTGCAACCAGCGGACCAGGCGCATCCCACCATCGGCGCGCCCGACGAGGCGGCCACATCTCTGAGGAATCTCCGCGACCCCGCTCCGCGCCAAGCAGAGGCCCCGCGGCGCGATGGTGGACCTTCCCGAATGGTCCACCTGCCTCCACTCCAGGTGGACCCCCGATCTGCGCCACCGGCCCCTGACACTGTGCCGCCGGGTGGCGACGAATCGATCAATGACGGCCAGCCGGACCCCGAGGAGCGTAGATCCGTCCTTCCTCCGCGCCTCCGCCCGTTCGCAAAGTTCATCCCCTGGGTCGTCGCCGCAGTGGCCGTCATCGTCATCGTCTTCAGCATCAAGCACTTCGCGTCTGGTCAGGGTCCCGATGCGCTCACGCCGACCTCCCCGACCACAACCACCTCCACGATCCCCAAAGCCATAATCCCCGTCAGCAGCGTGGTGAAGAGCCAGTTCATAACCTTGTCCAAGCCGCTGGGCGCGGCCAGCTACACCGTGACGCAAGCGCTCGCCAGCAGCAGCATCCGACCGGTGGTGCAGGTGAATCAGGAAGTCACCCCGTTCGAAAGTGCGTTGAATGCGTTCGACTTCCAACTGCACTACATCGCCTGGCCGGAAACCATGACCGTGCCGGCCAGAGATCTCGCGCTCCGGATTCAAACGTTGGCGACTTTCATTTCGTCCATTTCCGCAGTCAACAGCGCCACACTGAGTACGTGGTTGACGCAACTGCACGCGCTTTCCATGACTGCGCAATCGGCGGACAATCTTGTACGCAAGGACATTGGGCTGCCCGTCATCAGTTCCTTCCCGTAACGGAGCTGCATCCCCGCTCCCTTTGCTCGTCAGACAGCTCCAGAATGAGACCGCAACTCGGCCCTTCCTGGGTCGCGGGGTGCGAGGACTGCGTAGAGGAACATGATCAGAACGGCCAGGTGGATTTCTGCCAAGCCTTCGATGGTATGTCGCGTGGCTTCTTGCCCGTCACCGTTCCAGGCCACCAGCATGGCCGCAACGCCGAGCAAACCGAGAGCCATGATGACCTGCACGGCACGGTGGGGACGAAGTTCTCTCCCGAAGACAACAACCAGTGTCACCGCCACCACTCCTTCCAGCCAGACCCATGACGGCCACAGCACCGGGGTCAATCCCGAAGTCACACGATTGAGCGCGGCGTAGGAATCAATGTTCCCATCACCGTCGTTGAACGTTCTCTCCGGTCTTCGCAAGGGCTCAAGGACGACAAACCAAGGGTGCGTGATCATCCACAGGGCATACGTCGATGCTCCATGTCCGTTGATCCATGCATCGAGACGGGCAAACTCCGATGCATGCAAGTTGGGAAAGACGGCTTTCGCAGTTCCACTGGCGGGCGGTGGTTGCGTATCGGCCAATTGATCGATTTGCTTCTGCTCTGGCATCCCGTGGGATGCGAACCAGGCAACCCTCGCCGGATACGGAAACACTCTCACGTACAAATTGTCAGTCACGTTCAGCGCGTCCCTGCCGGACTCGACCACGGTCGCGACACAAAACCCGGCTGCCAGTAGCAACGCGCACGCAGTGGCAAGCAGCATCTTGAACTTGGATCCGCTGCGGCGACGAACGAAGGCGAAGACCAGGATCGACACGCCCAAAATGGCGGGCAGAACGATCTCGGTGTCGCGGGCGAGAGCACAGAAGAAGGCGGCGCCGACAAATGCGGCGGCCCTCGGGACGGTCGGCCTCTGCGCGAGCCGTATCGCCAGCGCAAAAAGGAGAGCCAAACCAGACATTGCGAGCGATTCGGACAGAACGGATCGGTCCCAAAGCGCAATGGGTGTCACTGTGCCAAAAGCGAGGACTGTGACCGCGCTGACCGATCGCCTCCACCCAACAGGGAACATGGTGCCCACGGTCCACGCGAGGTAGCCCCAGGCCGCCACGGACAGCACCGTCTGTCCCGCGACGAATGCCTGGGGAGAGCCCATAATTTTCCAGAACAACGGGATCAAAGGTGGTCGTCCGCCGAACCAAAAACCGCTGCTTCCAAGGGACTGCGAACCGATCGCCTCGTAGTCCTTGGAGTCCTGCCAGATCAGCGCGGGCGGCAAGGTTCCCTGCCACAGTCGAAATGCCGCAAACATTGCCCATGCAATTGGAAATATGAGCCGGCTCCATTTCGATCTCTGCAAGGCGTTCACCGGCGTGTCTATGTGCAAGAACGCGGGAGAATGTTGACCGCAACCGAAGTGTTGCGACGGGACGACACGACCTCATGCTACGTGTGGCATCCAGACAGGGCTGATGAAGGGACCTCCTGACTCGAATCGGTCGCGTCCTGCGCCACTCTGAGCGCTGAGCCCTTGCGCCGGACCACGTCTGTCGGGCCCTTATGACATGCCGTGAGCGGCAGATCGCCGGCCGTAGCGCTGATGCCGCAGTTCGAGAGAGGGGCCTGGTTCAGGCACAGTCCGGTCGGCCGTGGCCGGCCCCGCCCGCTCATCGCGCAAAATTCACTTTTCCTTCACATCGACGTCACACAGTGTCATTGTCCAGCCGCCATAGTTGACGCCCAGGTGGAAGAGGCGCGGACTTTGCCCGGAGAGCGGGTGAGTGGGACACGTGAAGACTGGGCGATGTTGAGACGACTTGCTATAGGCGGACTGGCACTCAGTGCCATTGTGGGCCTCGCCCTGATCGCTGTTTCGTCGGCCGGGGCGGCACCGACAGAGG
>PKYA01000199.1 GCA_003133545.1 Acidimicrobiaceae bacterium
AGAAAGACACCACCCTCCTAGGTCGACCTTCCCGTCTATGGCACACCGATGTCGCTGGCGTGGAAGAAGCACCGCAAGCGCTGCACCAACGCCACGTGTGCGAAAAAGTCCTGGGTGCTCGAGGACCATCGCATCGCGGCGAAGAATTGCCTGCTGACAACCAGGGCGGCGCGATCTCGAGAACGTGAGCTCTTTTGATCTCCTCCATCCCTGAAACCCGGAACGCCATCCGAGACACCTGGAGCAACTATGCCGGCGTGCGGCAGATCTGCCGGGTTCGAGAACCAGGCTTCGACGTCGCCGCGCGAGCGTCCCCGCGGGGGATGAAGGCCGTGCGAGTTACCGATGAAAGCTCAGCCGTGCCGTATCGATCGAGCCGTCTTCGTGTTGAGCGGGTCCAGCAATCGGCGCGGCTCCTGCAGTGCAGAGGTGACCGGATCAGTGAGATCGGATGGCTTGGGTAAGCCCGGCCCAGGCGAAATAACGAGATCGCCGACCTTGACCACGACATTGCACTTGGGGCAGACGTCTCGGGCGTCGACCTCGGTACCGCAGGCGGCATGATGGAACAGCCGGCGTGGGCCTGCCGGCGCGTAGAACTCGTTTCCCCAACAGGTGAGGCAACGCACGGCCGGCCATAACTCGATGCCCTTCTCCGTGATTGCGTACTCCTCGTAGCTGGCGGTTCCTGCCACTCGCTCGAGCACGCCGGCCGAGACGAGGGCGCCGAGCCTCTGGGATTCGATCCAGGTTGACCGGTTCGCTTATCTGGGTCTACAGACTTGTTGGGTCCAAATGCTCGATGCGCCGATCGGCTTGCGGTGTATCAGGAAGAAAGCGGGATGGTGGCACCGGAGGTGGGTGACTCGACCAGACGGGGATCATCCAGTCTCACTCATGGTCGTTCCCGACGCACCGACGCCCTGTAACCGCAGTTCAGGACGCGGGACGAAAGAAATGGACCCTACAAGGTCTGTAGGTATGGCACGAGCGATCGAACCTTTCCGACGGGCGAGTTAGCCACCGACCTCCACCTCCAATACCTCACCAGTGGGCGTCGAGATCCGCCCACGACAAGCCAATTCGCCATTGAGCGTGCAACCATCCGGGCGGAGCGTCAGCACGACCGGCGCCAATTCGTCACGTTCGAGTGTGACATCGTGTCCCCACACCGAGAAGCGCGGCTCGTAGGCGAGGTGCTGCACGATCGTCGGCATCGGTTGTCGCTCGCGAGCCACCCCCACGATCCGGTGGAGTGAGGCGGCCAGCGCCTCGTTCCAATACGGCCAGGTATGAGCGCCCGGCCCGTAGTCGTCGTACACGTGGACGATCCCGAGGTCGTCAAGTCGGCGGTGGAGGTTGGCGGTCGCCTGACTGACACCGAGCTCTTGGGTGTCTCCCTCTGAGCCGTCGCCGTACAAGCCGCCTTGTTCACCGTTACCGGTGCGTAACTCGACCTCGACGGTCGCCAGGTTGGCCGCCAGGTCGACGGGGTTCGCCGCTCGCCCCACCACCTCATCGGCCAGGTGGTCTCCGAAGATGTCGCCCCGCCGCCCGCCCATGATCTCGGGCGACACTCGCACCACCCGCCCGATCCCCGGATGGCGGATGTCGACGGCGCCTGAGAACGAGGCGGTGAAGCCGAAGAGGTCGGGATGGCGGGCGGCGTAGTGCACGGCGCCGAAACCGCCCATCGACAGTCCGGCCACCGCCGTGCCGGCGCGGTCCGTCCGCGACCCGAAGTGGGACCGGACAAAGGGCAGCAGCTCGGAGATGTGGTATTGCTCCCACCGCTGCGTCCCCTCTGCGGAGTCCGGGCGTAGCCAGTCGCTGTACCAGCCTCCCTTGCCGCCATCGGGCATCACGACTAGGAGATCCAAACCCTCGGTCAGTGCCTCTGCCGACCCCAATTCGGTCCAGTTGGAGTGGTCGCTGTCGAGGCCGCCGCCATGCAAGAGAACGAGCACCGGCAACCTGCCGGCACTGGCCGCCGACGGTGCCAGCACTCGGACCCTGGTCTCACGCCCGAGGGCGGCACTGCGTAGGCGCATCTCGGAGAGGCGAGGCGTCAGCTGCTCCACGTCCAGCAACTCGATGGGGCAAACGTTGCTCACATGCTGACCGTACCGCAGTGCCGTCCACGAGCAGCCGCAGGGAGGCCCGTCGGGACGAGGCGCGCGATCGCCATCTAGCTGAGCACAGCGCTATCGCGCTGCCCGCGGTCAGTGCAACATGCCTGCCGTCGGAGTACGGACCATCGGGTAGACCTCTGATGCCTGTCGGTTGTGTGCCTATCGGGCCTTCTGGTTAGCTCGCTTGCTTGGTCCGGAATTGCCCGTAATCGACCAGCGGGTGTGGTGCATGTTGTGCAAGTTCTTGAGCCTTGCGCACCACGTGAGATCCAGACCTGGACCTCCAATCAACTCGCAATGGCAATGCAGACGCCCGGTGACGACCTCCTCGGTGCCGTAGCCCGCGGCGTCCAGGCAGGCGTCTTTGCTGACTACGAGGCCAACGTCATCCTGCACACTCTTCTGAGCGAGGGCGGTGAGTCCACGACGAGCCTGTTGGGCAATGCCGTGCGCCTTCTTGCCGAGGATAAGGTTCTCCAGGACTATCTTCGAGACCGCTCCACAACAGCGGCTAACTCAGTGGACTGGGTGGAAACTGGGTGGTCAGTGATCGAGCGGATATTAAGGAACATGTTCATCTGCCTACCGGGCATTTTCGCCCGGATCCTCGACTTCTCGATGCCGCTCACCGGCAACCTGTCCTTCGACCCGACCGACGAGTTCCTCGACGATCCAGCTCTACCGTGCTATCACTTCGGGCGTCGATCGCATCGGGAGGAGCTAGCGAGTGAGCTCTGCAGTTGCTCAATCGATCGCAACACAACCACCACTGCTAACACGAGAGGACGTGAACATGCCAGCACCGGAGATCAGCTTCGACGCCGACATCAAGCCTCTGTTCCGGGAAAAGGATCGCGATTCGATGCGCAGAGCGTTCGATCTGTGGTCTTATGCCGATGTCCAGACCCACGCTGCCGCCATCGCCGAGCGCTTAAAGAATGGCTCCATGCCGTGCGACGGTGCGTGGCCCCAGGATCGGCTCGAGTTGTTCGAACGCTGGGTCGAACAAGGCAAGCCGGAGTAGGGAACAGTGCGTGAAGGGGACGCTCCCGAGCGCCAGGCGCGCTGGCGAGCCAGAACCAGGTGCTGGCTGAGATGTGATCCGCACCAGTCTCGGCGGAGGCTGTCCTGGCAAGAACCTCGAACTCACAGCGTCTCGACGCGTAGTCCTGTTACGTCCTCGGCAATGGCCAGATGGTCGGCCAGATCCGGGTACTCGCGTAAGCACCGGGGGCGCTTCAGTCTCAATATGTGAAAAAGAAGATATCGACGCGAGCGCCATGAATAAATCCCCGGTTATAGCCAGCTGAAGCTGTTGCTGAACACCACATTCTCCTGGGAGCAACGACGCCCGATGTCCTCACGAGACGAACTCAAACTTCTTGGAGCAACCTATTCGGACGATCTGCATCGGGGGTCGGACCAGGATTGACGGGAATCCTGCGCTGGTCGAGAACCTCAGCAACGGGCCATTTCACGTCCCACGCCGCCCCAACACACTGAAGAATCCAGATGAGGCGCGCTGTGGAGTCGAGTTGGTAACGATCCACACCATGACGGGCGAGGGTGGGACACGAGTGGTGAAGGTTGTGCCAGTTTTCCCCCATGGCCAAGACCGCCATCGGAGCAAAGTTCGTCGCCTTGTCATCGACTCTCGTGATAAAGGGTCGGTGTCCCCACAGATGGCAGACAGAGTTGACCGAGAAAGTGGCATGGTGCAGGAGGAAAACGCGGATGAGGCCGCCCCAGATCAGTCCGCCCATGGCTCCGACCCACGTTCCAGTCACCGCCCATCCGATGAGCATGGGCAGTCCCAATGAAGCCACACCAAGCAATGGAAAGAGTCGACTGATAGCGACGAGATCTGGATCCCTGACCAAGTCCGGTGCCCATCTATCCTCCTCGGTCGCCTGGGCCTGGAAGAGCCATCCCACGTGAGCATGCAGGGCGCCGCGGATCTGCTTCCAAGGGTTATCCCCATACTCGTAGGGAGAATGCGGATCGCCTTCTTTGTCCGTGTAGGCGTGGTGCCGACGGTGGTTGGCCACCCAGCTTATGACGCTCCCCTCCATTGCAAGGGACCCAGCGACCGCCAGGGTGATTTTCACCCAGCGTGCGGCTTTGAAGGAGCGGTGAGTGAGCATGCGGTGAAAACCGGCCGTCAACCCGTGGCCGCTGACGGCATAGAAGGAGACCGCCAAGATCACGTCCAAGAGGGTGACTCGAGGGCTGATCACTCCCAACGCAGCCGCCAGAACCCCCAACAAGGGAGCCAAAATGAGGATCGCGGTTACGATCTGCTGTTTCCTCCGACCAGGCTCCCCCATGGGGCCCGCCGACTCTCGCAGGACCGGCGGAGTGTGATCTATTTCACACGGATCATCGCGAATATTGAAAGGCGCGCGAAGTGTGATTACGCGTTCAGCACTTGCTGTGGTCACTGCTCTACCTCGGTGTCCTGAAGGAGGCACCGAGGTCTGAGGCCACCTGGGAGCCCACTTCGGCTACTCCAGAATCAACTGTACCACTCTGGATTTGAGAGCACTCGGCGGTCAGACTGCCGAGGTCACCGTCTTTTCCAAGTCCAGAATTGATTTCGATTCGGTTGGTGTCGGCAACCTGAGAACCTACCCTTTGCCCCCCGGTGCAGTGGCGGGTAACAGAATGTCCGTTGCCAGGAACAGTGCTCGTGACGCGGGATCGATAGCGCTGGGCAACCCACGATGACGTGGTCTTGCGTGTACTTCAACTCACCTGTGGCGCAAGTGGTCGCACGCTGTGGAATTTACCCACGCGCATGTGAAGCGCGATCGCTCCGCTTGAGATTGCTGCCCAACCGCACCAGACCGAGGCGAATCCATCGACTGTTAGCCAGGCGATGATCCCAACCGCAACGAGATTGACGAAGCCGAACACAACGACACGGCGACGAGTTGACAAGAGAAGCGATCCGCAGATGGCAACTACATAGAGAACGACTATGAGCGCCCCGTGGTTGAGGTCAATGGAATATGCTAGGTGGTACGGACGCAATCTCACACTGACCGGACCACGAACCATCGCCGCAAACAGGATGCTCGCAACGACAGCGCCCAAGGCGACAAGCGGTGCCATGATTCGTTTCCGCCGCTGTGACGGCTCGTTGAACATGACCGCCAGTGGCACGAAGATCGGCAGAACTACGAAGGCGATCAATAGGTATGCCCACACGGCGATTCTCTCGAGCTCCCGCGGCACATGACCTTGCAATCCCAACCAGACGAACGCCTCGATAATCTGGTGGGCGCCGAGCAGGAGGGGCAACGTGGCCAAGGCCACGTGACCATGCCGGCGTTGTGCATTTCGGACCGCACCGATGCCGATTGCGCCAACGACGATGCCCCCGACCAAATCAGCTTGCGGAGAAAAGCACACCTCAGTCCATGCTAGGGCATATGCGTGCCATGCCGATCAAGATGCCGGGGAGACATAGAAACTCCACCGCTTCAAAGAAAGGCTAAGAACCCAGTGGGGTCGAAGGCGAGGTGTCTACCTGAGCTGATGGAGCGCTCCGGATTGTGCTTGAGACCAGAGAGCGGGAATCGCGAGCTGTGACGATTCACCTATGGAGTCAACCTCGTCTCGTCATTCTGGCAGTCGGGATTGGATGTCCTCTGCCCAGTCTCGCACTGGGATGACGGTATGACGATCTCCGTCTCGGAGCCGAAGCGGCTTGCGGAGGGTTGGTTCGCCGAGTCGCCCGAATACACCGCCTGCCACTCGTAGACGCCGTTGGGTACGGTCACTGCGTTCGACTTTGGCACCTGGCCGGCGGTGACCGAGACGGTGCCGGCGGTGCCGAGCACCACCCAGTGCCATAACCGATGATGGTTCGTCGTGAACGTCTGCTGGGTGTACACCGTGTAGGTCACGGTCCCCGTGGCCGTGGCGGCGTTGGTGCCGCTGAGCGTGGCCGTGTCGGTCACATATGCCCCGGCAACGACCGCCACGACGCGGCCTTCCCATCGGAAACCGCGCCCGCCCATGCTGCGGCCGCCGATCAGCCGGGTCCTGAGCCTCGTCGACTGCGGCGTCGTCGTAGAGGCGGTGACCGTCTCGACCTCCCCGGCGGTGCCGCAAGTGCTCGACGAGGACTGGTTGCTCGAGTCGCCCGAGTAGCTGACACCCCAGTAGAAGGTGCCGGCCGCGCTCAGGGTGACCGGCGCCGAGGGGGGCAGCGATCCGGCCGTCGTGATGGTCTCGGCGGAGCCGCCGCCACCGGGGGCCAGCGTGGTGCAGCCCGAGTCGGAGTAGAGGTTGTAGGTCACGGTCCCCGTGGCCGTGGCGGCGTTGGCGCCGCTGAGCGTGGCCGTGTCGGTTACCGCCGTTCCCGTCGGCACGCTGATGCTCGTCCCGCTCTGCCCGCCACCCGACAGCGAGGTCGACAATGACGTCGACTGCGGCGTCGTCGTAGACGGTGCGGAGCCGTCGCCTGGATTGGCGCCGGAGTCGCCTGGCGTGGGGTTGATGAAGAACGGCTGCGACCACACGTGCGGTTGCGTGAAGTCCCCCTGGTTGTCGCCTATGTAGAGGATGCACTCGGTGGCCGCGGTATTACCGCAGGCCGGGCTGCTGCTGGTGTCACCGATGGCGGCGTCGGGCGTGAAGAACACCGGGTACAACGACCCGGTGGTGTTCTGGTAGTTGATCGACCCGTCCGTGTTGGGCGCGACGCTCGGGCCCTGGATGGTGTCACCGTTGCAGGCGGCTGGACTAGTCGGAATTACCCCGCTGGGAGCCGAGCACTCCAAGACGAGGACGTTCGTGGTGGCGACGAACAGGCTGTTCGCCGGCACGACGACGTTGATGCTCTGCCCGCTCGAGAAGGGCGTGTCCGCAGTGAACGGGGCCACCGGTACGGCGGAGTCAGGCACTGAAGAACCTTCCGGCACGCCGGCGGCACTCGAGATGCTGATTGCGCCCGCCGACGCCACTGCGGTAACGAGCAGCCCGACTGCACCGGCCGCCAGCCGCTTCTTGGTCTTGGACATTCGACTCGTCCCCTTTTTGTCGTCCCCTTCTTGCGATGAGCACGTTCCGCCTCAGCATGCCGGATCACAACGTGTGCTCGAGCGTTGTCGCGTTACGATCACGGAGATTTCATTGTTCAGTCGCGCAATCGAACAAGAGCGACCGGCCGAACTTCGAATCCTTCGCTGGGGACCCTTCGACGGATCAACGACATTGAATGGACTCCTCCCCTGTCGGATTGAACCTTTGACCGTCTCCACATCGCCTTGAAGCGGGTCAGCCCGGTCGGAGCTAAGCGCAGCCTCAGGCCGGTGGCCACCTCTGAAGGGGTTGGGTCGACCTGGATTACATCCGGCGGTTTCTCCCCAGGAGGGGATGAGGACGACAAAGCTTGGGCCTCTGGCGCAGTGGAGACACGGGTAACCTCGCTGCTGGTGCGCAATGGACCGTGACGCCCTGGCCGCCATGCCTGAGTCGGGACTCGTGCCGGGGTCTGAGGCAGCGACGAAGGCCAAAGGCGGTAGCTCGTTTCGCGCCCTGCGGTCTCGGCCCTTCCGCCTCTACTTCGGCGGCCAGGTTGTCTCGGCCAGCGGCACCTTCTTACAGCAGACGGCCGTCGGCTGGCTCGTTCTCGAGCGCACCGGTTCGCCTCGCGATCTGGGGCTGGTCTTGGCGGCCGGGGGGATCCCCTCTCTGCTGTTCGGCCCCTGGGGCGGGGC
>PKYA01000204.1 GCA_003133545.1 Acidimicrobiaceae bacterium
TACGCAGCGCTGGTGGGGAACGCAGCGGTGGTGCAGGAGGATACCGAAGCGGTGACGGCCGCGATGGACTACGCAGCGCTGGTGGGGGACGTAGCGGCCGTCGGGGAAGCCGCGCTGGTGGCGCAGGAGGATACGGCTGCAGTGACAGTCGCGGCGGATTACGCAGCGCTGGTGGGAGACGTAGCGGCGGCGGGAGAAGCAGCAGTGGTACTGCAGGAGGACACCGCAGCCTTCGCAGCCTTGACAGCCTCGGCGGACTACGCAGCGCTGGTGGGAGACGTAGCGGCGGCGAGAGAAGCAGCAGTGGTACTGCAGGAGGACACCGCAGCCTTGACAGCTTTGACAGCCTCGGCGGACTACGCAGCGTTGGTGGGTGACGCCGCTCTGGTGGGGGACGCCGCAGTGGTGGGAGACGGAGCGCTGTTGGTGCAGGAGGAGGCAGAGGCAGCGGAGACCACAACGGCCGTGGTCGTCGATGTCCTCCCCGCGCTCCAGATCATCCGCCGCGAGCCGCGGCACAACGTGCGCTGGTACAAGGCCATCCCGATCGGCCTGGTCACCGGAGTGGCGGCCGCCGGCGTCACGTCGCTACGGGACGGGGCCGCGGTGGCGCTGGTGGTGATCGCCGGACTCGTGATCCCATGGGTGCGCTGGATCGCCCCCGTCGGCGCCGTCGCCTTCGTCGTGGCCGGGTGCCTCAATGTCATCCGCGGCCAGTACGTGCACCACTACCTGCCGGGCTCCAACTGGGCCGGCTCGTTCGTGCACGCCGGCAACCTGATCTGGATCGGCGTCGTCCTGTTCCTGGCCGATGCCGTGATCGTCAGCGCCGGCGCGCGCTCTCCTCGGCCAGCGCCTCCAGCGAGCGACGCGCCGTCGCCCCCCACGTGAACCACCGGGCGCGCTCGAGGCCCCCGCGCGCCAACCGGTTGCGCAACACCTCGTCCTTGATCACGCGCTCGAGTGCGCCGGCCATCTCCTCCGGGCGCTCGACCAGGAGGCCCGACTCCCCGTGCAGCACGGCGTCGGCGTGCCCCGCGATCGCGGTGGCCACAGCCGGCGTCCCGCAGGCCGCCGCCTCGGTCAAGGTCATCCCCCACCCCTCGCGCTGCGATGCGGAGGCCACCACCCAGGCCCGCCGGTACCACTCCAGCAACTCGTCGTCCTCGACGCGTCCGGGAAGGTCCAGCCAGCTCTCCGCTCCGAGCTCGGCGCGCAGTCGCTCAAGATCAGGGCGCTCGTAGCCCTCCCCGATGATGACGGCCTGCAGATCCGGTACCCGTTCCCGCAGTGCCGCCAGGGACCGCATGAGGAGGTCGAAGCGCTTGACCGGCACCAGCCGGCCGACGGCCACCACGAGGGGCGCCGCGGCGCGCGTCCCGCCCGGGGCGAAGCGGGCATCGACCCCGGGTGCCGAGACCGAGACCCGCTCGGGGCGCAAGCCGAGGACCTCGATGATCTCGTCCCGCGAGGATTCCGAGAGGGTCACCACCCGCGCCCCCCGGTAGAAACGGGGGGCGACGCGGCGTTCGACCACTTCGCCCAGGCGGGCCAGGGTCGGCGGAAGGACCATGCCCCACATCTCGGCGTGGACGTGGTGCAAGAAGACCAGGCGGGGGCCCCGGTACCAGAGGGGCGAGAAGAACGGCATCCCGTTCCAGATCTCAACCAGGGCCTCGCCGGGGCGGTGGCCGGCGCGGATGACCTCCCACGCCGCGCCCGGGAAGACGCCGTAGCGGCCCGCCTGGCGCAGTACCCGGTAGCCGTCACGTACCTCCATGGGCTCCGCCCCCTCGACGGAGGAGGTGCGGAACGTCACGTCGAGGCCGGCGTCGGCCCAGAGTGCGGCCACGTGGTGCGCGTGCAGCTCGGATCCGCCTGCCTCGGGGTCGTCGAGGTCGCGCCAGGCCACGAAGTGGACCCGGTGCAGACCGGCTTCCCGGGCGATGGCCGCCAGAACGTCGCGGTCGGTGCGGTCGGCTCGGTCGGTGCGGTCGGTGCGGTCGCCGCGCTTGGCGGGACCGACTGGCGTCTCAGCTTCGGATTCGGTGCGCCGCGGGACAGAAGCCGGTCGCCGGTCGTCCCACATCAGGGTCACGTTAGTCGTGCCCGGACAGTGGGGTGCCGGAAATGGACCCCGTGCACCACGGTGAAACCGACCAGGATGACGGATGCCACCCCGGCTTGTACGGCCAGATCCACCAGGGCGGTCGCATGGGGTGCCCCGTTGACGGACACCACACCCAAGGCCAGCGCCAGCGCGCCCGCGAAGAGGACGCCGACCACCCACCGCCGGCCGATGGCCAGCAGGTACATGGTCAAGATGACCGAGATGCTGAGCAGGATCATCGCCCCCACCAGCGGGGCCAGCGCCGTAGCGGCGGCGGCGTAGGCGTGATGGAACACCACCTCGAGGAGGACGTGGGAGGCACCCACCGCCACGCCCAACAGGAGCGCAGCCGGCACAGCCAGCAGCACCAGCACCACCCCGAGCTGGCGCAGCGCATGCCCCCCCTGGCGCCACCGGATGGCTGCCTCGGGCAGCAGGTAGCCGCCGAGGACGATGGCCCCGAAGACGATGGCCTTGCTGGTGACCGACACGGCGGCGTACGCCCCGCTGTGGGTGGGGTCGTCCTTGCCGACGACGAGCACGTCGATGTTCTGCAGGACGGCCACGAGCGACAGGGAGAGCGAGGCAACGAACAGGTCCACGGCGACCCGATGGCGCTCCAGCCGCGCGCCGTCCAGCATGCCGTCCGGTCGCAGGGCGGCCACCCAACCCGAGGACCACGACCCGCCGACCCGGTCCTCCGACCAGGCCCGGACCGCGGCGTAGCGCGCCTGGGCCGCGGTGGCTGCCTCGGCAATGAGCACGCCGACCGCCGCCCCCGAGGGCCCCTTCCCGGCTCCCACCAGGACCAGCACGGCTGCCGTACGCATCCCCCCCTCGAAGAGCAGGTTGGCCGCCAGCGGCCGGTAGGCCCGTCGGGCCTGGAGCAGGCCCCGGTCCAGCGAGAGCAGGACGAAGAACGCGGCCGCGGTGAGGATGGCGGCGATACCGATGCCGCTGCGCTGGCCCAGGAGGACGGCGATCCAGTGGCGGGTGGCGAAAACGATCACCCCCCAGGTGATGACGACCAGGGAGCCCTGACGGTGCACCCGGCCGGCCCAGCGCCGCACCAGCTGGCCCGAGCCGCCCTCGTGCCACAGGGTGACCCGCCGCACCACGGCCACCACCACGGCCGAGCCCGGCATCGAGAGGATGAGGAAGAGTCCCGTCAACTGGTTGAGCACGCCGTACGAGTGCGTGGTGAGGAGCCGGGCCAGGGCCACGGTCACCACGACGTTCGCCCCGTTGGCCAGGACGCCCGCCGCGGCCAGCGGCCCGGCCTGGCGGAGACCGGCGCGCATCGACTCGACACCGGGCGCGGCCTGCGTATCGAGCACGAGCTCGCCACCGAAGGCACCCGGGGCCAGCGACATGGCGGCCGGGACGCTCTCCACCAGCACCTCGGCCGTCGGGGGCGGGTGCTCGGTGTCCTCCGGGGGCTCGTGTTCGGTGCTCACGAGGACGCCCTGGCCAGGACACAACGGGACACGGCCAGGCTGGCCACGCCCCCGCCGTCACGCGCCGCGCAGCGGCGCAATAGGCCCGGGCGCAGCCGCAGGACGGGGTCGGGGCCGGCGGTGTGCACCCCGTCCCACACCCACGCTCCCGCCGAGAGCCGGGGCAGCCGGTCCAGGACCGCCGTCATGAAAGCCGCCGCGTACGTGGGATCGTTCCCCGCCGTGAAGAACGCCTGCGAGGCCTGCGGGTCCACGACCACCGTGTTCACGCCCCAGACCGAGATGGCATGGCGGACCGCGGCCAACTCGGCCGCCGTCCCCGTCAGCCGGGGGATACCGAGCCCGAAGGCGAGGTGCACCAAGGCGCGGAACCCGGCGCGGGCCGAGCCGGCGCGGGCCGCCGTACCCTGGGGGCCGCCACCGCCGGCCTGGCTGTAGGACATCGTATCGACCGCTTGCCAGGCCATGGCCGCCTGTATGCCCGAGAACGGCGGTGGGTACGAGAGCAGCACCGCGCCGGGAGCCAGTTTCGGGGCCACCGTGACGTACCAGCGCGGCAACACGACCGCCTCCATGGTGAAGGGCAGTGCCGGGGCGAAGGTGAGGGCGATGGGCACCAGCGCCACGGCGGCCACGGCCAGGGCGGCGAGCCCCGGGAGCGCCCCGGCCGGCGGCAACGGCAGGTCGAAGCGCACATGGTCCACGATCACCGCCAGCATCACCGCGGCGGCCAGGAAGCCGTACACCATGAAGCGCTGTTCGATCACGTTCTGCAACACCGGGAGCCGGTCGAAGAGACGGGCCGGCACCCACTCCCCGCGCCGCTCCACGAGCGAGAAGGCCACGCACACCACCAGGAGGAGCCCGCAGCCCCACAGGCGCCGGTCGCGGAACCAGATCAGCGAGCCGAGGACGAGCACCGCCACCAGCCCCCAGCCGAGGTACCCCGCCGAGGGGAGGTTGGACCCCCCGTAGCCACCGAGCGCGGTGAAGAAGTTACTGCCGCGCAGGTGCGTGTCCGGGCTGACGAAGCTGGACCCGAGGAAGCCGCCGGTGGCGCCGAGGTTGGGCCAGATCAACCCCGGGAGATGGGCCGGGCCGTCGAGGGCGAACCAGACCGGGTAGGCCAGGAGGACGGCGGCGGAGCCGGCGGCGACGGCCAAGCCGGGGGCGGCCCGGCGGGCGGCGGGCTCGAGGGTGCCCCGGCCGAAGACGAGGGCGTAGCCGACGAGGCCCACCAAGGAGAGCACCACGAGCACGGCGAGGATGGCCAGGAGCTCGGTGCTGAGGAAGAACTGCCAGAACAAGAGCAGGCCGAGGAGCAGGCCGGCCCAGCGCGCGTCGTGCGCGTGGCGGAAGAGGATCTCGTCCAGTAGGGCCACGATGAGCGGGAGCAGCATGACCGCGGCCGTCATGAAGTGGGCGAACTCGAGGCTGCTGAGCACGAAAGGGGAGAACCCGAAGAGCAGGCCGCCCAGGTAGGCCGCCGGGGACCAGCGCACCCAGCGCCGCAGGACGACGAAGGTGATGAACGCGCCGAGCGCGGGGGGGAGCGTGGAGGCCACGTTCAGCGCGGCGACGGGGCCGAAGAGCCAGGTCACCGGGACCAGGGGCAGGGTCAGCCCGAGCACCGACGTCTGGGCCAACAGGTTCACCCCGCCGGGATGGAACAGAGCCCGCGAGAAGAACGGGTTGTGCAGGTGGGCGATCGCCGTGGCCGGCCACTGGAAGAACCACAAGAAGAGGGCCGGGTCGCCGCAGCCGCACAGGGTGTGGGTCCCCGCGCCGGCCGACCAGGCGTGCCACCACAGCACGAACGCGATGAGGAGGTACGAGCCCCCGGCCGCCGCGAGCAGCCCCCCCACCCGTCGGCGTGTCGCCGGCACCCTCTAGCGGGTGTGCACGGTTGGCGCGGGACGCCAGGGCAGGACCGGCGCGTCACGACCGGTCGATCCCGCCTCGTGGTACTCCTCCTCGACGTTGACNNCCTGGTTGTTGTACTTGTGCATCCCGTTGCGGCCAACCGGGTGCACGTTGGGCGCCTCCGACTCGAGGTAGCGCCGGATGGTGTCGACGTTCGCCTTGTACGAGAAGTCGTAGTAGGGGTACGCCTTGGGAACGCGCACGACATAGCCCGCCTCGACGTCGCCGGGCTCGATCAGGCCGAGGAGGGCCAGCTCCTTGGTGCCCAGGGTGATCAGGTCGTCGTCGGGCGTGTTCCACATGGCGTCGCCCTCGAACACGAAGTACTCCATTCCGAGGCAGGTGCGGCCGTCCTTGACCAGGTAGGGCGACCACGAGCCGTAGTTCTGAATCCGCCCCACCTCCACCTCGGGCGCGTGAATGTAGATCCAGTTATCGGGGAAGCTGCGCGACTCGGGCACCACGAGCGCCACCGTGAGGTAGTCGCGGTAGTGCAAGTCGTCGGCCGCCGCCCGCACCTCGGGGGGCGGAGGTGGCTGCAGGCAGCGCACCAGCTCCCGCAGGGGCATGGTGGAGATCACGTGCGCAGCCGCCTGCTCCGTGTCCACGCCGTCGTGGCGGTAGGTCACCGACACGGCGCGGCCGCCGGCGACATTGATGGCGGTCATGGGCGCATCGAGGTGCAGCGTTCCTCCAGCGGCCTGCACCTTCTCGGCGCAGACCTCCCACATCATCCCGGGCCCGTACTTGGGGTACTGGAACTCCTCAATCAGACTGGTGATCTCCTTCTGGTTGCGCTTGGGCAAGATGGCGTTGACGATGGCCTTGCCCAGGTCGAGGTTCTTGATGCGCTGGGCCGCCCAGTCGGCCGGCATCTGGGAGACCTCGACGCCCCAGACCCGCTCGGTGTAGGTCTTGAAGAACGTGCGGTAGAGGCGCCACCCGAACCGGGCCACCAGCCAGTTCTCGTAGTTGTCCTGGTTGGCCGGTGGCCGCAGCCTGGCCCAGGCGTACGAGAAGCCGCACAGGATGGACTCCCACAGGCCGAGGTTCCACAGGGCGTTCACCGCCTTGAGGGGGTAGTCGTAGTACTTCCCCTGGTAGAAGATGCGGCTCATGCGGGGACGGAGCAAGAAGTCGCCTTCGGGCAGGATCTCGTGCCACAGGGCCTCGACTTCGGGCACCTTGGTGAAGAAGCGGTGGCCCCCGAGGTCGAACCGCCAGCCGTCCCGCAGGACGGTGCGGCTGATGCCGCCCACCACGGAGTCGGCCTCGAGGACAACCGGGCGCTGGCCTCTCTTGGTCAGCTGGTAGGCCGCGGTCAGGCCCCCGGGCCCGGCGCCCGCAATCACCACTGGTGCATCCTCAGGCATGTCGTCCTCTCAGTGCGATTCGGTGCCCTCGGGCTCGACGTGACCGGCCAGTCCGGTCCCCCCTCACCCCGGCCCCCGCAAGGATATCGGGCGCCCCGGGCAGCCCCTGATATTTCGGCCGCTTACTCAGGGGACCGAGATGTTCAGGAAGGCCAAGAGTGCATACCCGGCCAGCGCCGCCGGAAGCAACGTCATGACCACCCGGTCGACCCGGGGCCCGCGGAGCAGCAGGGCCCCAGCCACGGAGAGGGGGAAGGCGCTGAGAGCGTAGCGCTCGAACGAATCGAGGTTCGTCCCGGCCACGGCGACGGCCAGGATGGCGGCGGAAAAGACCGTGTAGGAGGCCGGGAGGCGGCGCCAGCACACCACCAGCAGCCCCGCGGCCACCAGGACCCACGGCACGTGGAGGGCGGTGCCCACATGGTGGTGCACGAGCCCCAGCGCATCGTGGAAGAGGGTGACGAAGGGGTCGGAGATCCCGCCGTGGTGCGACGACTCGAGCTGCACGCTGATGGGGGCCCACAAGTCCCCCACCACGTGCTGGGCCCACAAGCCGAAGGCCAGGAGCCCGAGCACCGGGGCCGCCGTGGCGCCCAGTCCCGCCAGCCGTTCACGGCGGGACAGCCGCGCCCACCAGCGGATCAGCTCCACGGTCACCGCCAGGGCCACAAGCACCCCTATGGGGCGCGTCAGGCCGGCGGCGAAGCCGAGGATCCCGGCCACGGCGAAGTGCGGACGGGCGGGCGGGGCAGGGCGCAGGCACAGGAAGCAGCCGAGCGCGAAGCAGAGCAGCGTCGACTCCGCGTAGCCCATGACCAGGACATAGGCGGTCGGGGCCAGGCTGAGAAGCCAGAGGGCGCGCCGGGCCGTCCCCGCATCCCCCGTCTCGCGTCGGACCAGGACGTAGAGCAGGGCGGTGGCCACGAAGGCGGCGACGTTGGACACGATGACCAGAGCCGACCCGTCCCCCAGCCCCGGCAACCAGGCCAGCACGTGGGTCACCAGGGGCACCGCCGGGAAGAAGCGCAGGGACTCGTGCCCGAGGGGGGCATAGCCCACCCGGGCGATCGTCTCGTACCAGCCGGCATCCCAGCCGAGCAGGCCTTCGTGCACCCGGGCGCCGGCGGCGGCGTCGGCGGGGTGGGTCCGGTCCACCACGAAGTGGGCCAGCGCCAGCGTCCCCAGCACGATCGCCCGCGCCACCACAAAGGGCACCAGCGCCTCGCGCAGGGGCTCGACCAGCCGTCTCACGTGGTCTGGCTCACTCGGTCTGGCTCACTCGGTCTGGCTCACTCGGTCTGGCTCACTCGGTCTGGCTCACTCGGTCTGGCTCACTCGCCGCGCGGGGCGAACTCGGTCAGGTTCATCGGCTCGTAGTAATGCATGGGCCGATTGATCACCCGGTTTTGCCCCGCCAGCGTGGGCGCGTTCTGCAGCGCGGTGGCCAGGGTCTCGCACTTGATGCCGTACGTCTGGTAACCCGGCTGCCACACCAGCCAGATCCGGTGGGTGGTGCCGGCGGCGGCGGCCAGCTTGGCGGCGAAGACGATCGGATGCGCGGCGTGGACGACGTTCGAGTAGTTGACCCAGTCCACGAACTGGGGGCCCGTCCCGCGCGGGAACGTCACCATGTCGTACTGGGAGGAGTGCGCGACCACCCGGTAGACGTCGGGGCCGAGCTGGTCCGGGCAGAAGGCGATGATGTCACCCGGTCGGGCCAGGCGGTTGATGACGGCGGCGACGGCCGGCGCCTGCGTGCGCTGGGTGTTGATGTTCTGCGCCGCGCCGATCAGCCCCGCCACCACGGCGACGCCGATCACGGCCAGCCGGACGCGCTGGTCGAGCAGCGTCGTCGTCCCCAGGGCGACGAGCAGCACCAGCGGCAGGAAGACCACGGCGGCGTAGCGGGGGGAGAAGGCGCTCGCCGTGAGGATGCCGCCGGTGATGGCGGCGAACAGGGTCCCGGCCACGGCGATCGAGGTCCCGCGCGCCCGCGGCCGGGTGTGCAGGTCGAGCTCGATGACCCGGCCGCTGCGACCCACCCCGAACAGGGCCAGGGCGGCCATGGCGATGTAGATGACGGCCAGGAGCCTGCCCTGATTGGTGCCCGCCGTCGAGAGAGAGGCCTGGTTGGCGGTGAACCCGGTGACAGCGTTGATCACGGCGGCGAAGTTTGGCGGCGCCGCCCAGGGCGTCCCCGTGTACCGGGACTGATAGACGAAGATCGGCAGCCAGGGCACGAACAGGATGCATCCTGCGGCCATCGCCAGCAACGTCGGCAGCGGACGACGCCACTCCGGCGCGGGGGCACCCCGGTGCCGCGCCCAGAGGGCTGTGACGAGCAGCCAGAGCCCCACCACCCCCACCAGGTAGAGCGCCCAATACTGGGTGTAGAGGAGTGCCGCCGTCACCACGGCCGTGGCGATCAAGTTGCCCGGCCGCGGTGCGGCCAGGGCGCGGTGCAAGGAGATGAACCCGCACGCCGTCAGCAGGATCACCAGGCCGTACATGCGGGCCTCGGTGGAGTAGTACACGGCGAAGGGCGCGGAGGCCATGAGGACCAGGGTCGTCCAGGCGACGGTGCGGCCCCCGAGGCGGTTGCCGGCGAACCAGGCCACGGGCAGCGTCACCACGCCGATCACCCCGGACAAAGAACGGGTGGCGAGGTCGGACTGCCCGAAGACCCGCATCCAGATGTGGAGCAGGTAGTAGTAGAGCGGGGGCGCCCCGTCGTGCTTGACCGACCCGGCGATCTGGGAGAGGGGGAGGCGGGCCCGGTCCACGGTGAGCGCCTCATCGAGCCATAACGCGGAGTGCGTGTAGAAGCGGAGGAAGACACCGGCGGCGACCACACAAGCAATGACGACCCCTACTACGGTGCGCATACGCCCGCTCAGAACGGGGAGGGTCTCAGACATGGGGCGCATGGTAGGGCACCGGGTAGCGCGCTGGGTCTAGGCTCATCCGCCGCCGGGGGGCATCAGCGAACACTCAAGGGAGGGAGCGCCGAGTGGGCAACTACATCGCCAAGCGCGTGGTGCTCCTCATCATCATCATCTTCTTCGTGTCAGTGGCAGCCTTCTTCCTCGTCCATCTCCTTCCCGGCAATCCCGCCGTCACCATCCTCGGACCGAACGACACGCCGCAGAACGCGGCGATCCTGAACCACCAGCTCGGGCTGGACAAGCCGCTCGTCGAGCAGTACTTCATCTGGATCGGCCATGTGTTCCAGGGCAACCTCGGCCAGTCCTTCACGACCCATGAGACGACGACCAGCATCATCAGCACGTCGTATCCCATCGACGTCGAACTGATCGTGTTCTCCCAGCTCATGGCTTTCGCAATCGCCCTCCCCATGGCCATCAAAGCCTCGCGCCGGCCCAACCGCCTCTTCGATCAGCTCTCCAACAGCGCCGCCTTCGGCATGCTGGCCCTCCCGCCGTTCGTGATCGGGCCGATCATGGTGCTCATCTTCGCCGTCCACTGGCACGTCTTCCCCGGCCCGGCGTCCTACGTCCCCATCACACAGGGATTCTGGTCGAACATCCACACCATGCTGCTGCCGTCGATCGTGCTGGCTCTGGGCTCCATCGTCGTGTACTTCCGCCTTTTGCGCAACGACCTCATCAGCACGTTGCAGCAGGACTTCATCACCATGGCCCGGTCCAAGGGGCTGTCCGACCGCCGCATCATGTGGCGCCACGCGCTGCGGCCCTCATCGGTCACCCTCTTGGCCTCGGCCGGCGTGACCATCGGCACGCTCATCGCTGGCACCTTCGTGGTGGAACTGCTGCTGCAGATGCCCGGACTGGGCTTCCAGATCATCTCGAGCATCAACCAGGACGACTACACGGTGGTGCAGGGCATCGTCCTGATCGTGGCCGTGGCCATCGTGCTGGTCAACTTCGCCTTCGACTTCATCTTCACTCTCGTCGACCCGAGGATCGCCCGTGACTGACGTCATCAACCCTCAGACCACCTCCCCCCTACCGGGGGCCGTCGTGACCCCCACCGACAACGACGAGCACGGTGCGGCGGCTCCGAAGCGGCTCGGGACCTTCTTCTGGATCTGCGCCGGCTGGATCACCCTCATCACCCTCGTGGCGATCTTCGCCAACCTCCTGCCCCTGCCCAACCCCGACTTCCAGAATTTCGCCGCCCCCCAGAACGGCGCCCCGGGGTGGGGTCATCTCCTCGGCACCGACGACCTCAACCGCGACATCTTCAGCCGCCTGCTGTTCGGCTCCCGCGTGTCGCTGGTCGTGGGCTTCGGGGGGACCGCCATCGGCCTCATCCTCGGGGGGATTCCCGCCATGCTCTCCGGGTACCGCCGCGGCCGCGTCGACACCTTCTTGAGCACGGCGTCCTACGCCGTCCTGGCCTTCCCCGCGCTCGTGGCGGTGATCGCCATCGGGTCCTTCTGGGGCCACCAGCTCTGGAAGATCACCCTGGTCATCGGCCTGTTCAGCTCTCCGTTGATCTTCCGCATCATCCGGGCCTCGACCCTGACCTATGCCTCCCGTGACTTCGTGATGGCCGCCAAGGCCCTCGGCGCCAGCGACCGCCGCATCCTGGCCCGCGAGATCCTGCCCAATCTGATGCCCACGATCATCTCCTTCGGCTTGATCGCCGTGGCCTCCATCATCGTGCTCGAGGGGACACTGGCCTTCTTGGGCCTCTCCGTCCCGCCCCCGACCCCGAGCTGGGGGAACATGCTCAACGAGGGCGCCGCCCTCCTGTCGGGCGGTCCCGGGCAGAACAACGCCTGGCTGGTGATCTTCCCGGCCGCGGCGATGTTCTCGCTCCTGTTCACCCTCAACGTGGTGGCCGACAAGTTGCGCTCCTATCTCGATGTGACCGAGGTCAAGCTGTGAGCACCCCCGATGCCGCGGCGCCGCTGCTGGTCGTCGACGACCTCCACGTCTCGTTCAGCACGCCTCAGGGCGAGTTACGCGCCGTGCAGGGGGTGTCGCTCACCCTCGAGCTGGGCAAGACACTGGGCATCGTGGGCGAGTCCGGGTCGGGAAAGACCGTGCTCTCACGGGCCATCATGGGCCTCCTCCCCCGCCAGAGCACGACCCAGACCGGATCGGTGCGTTACCGCGGAGAGGAGATCCTCAACGCCGAGCCCAGGGCGCTGCGCCGCCTGTGGGGTACCCAGATCGCCATGGTCTTCCAGGACC
>PKYA01000127.1 GCA_003133545.1 Acidimicrobiaceae bacterium
GGGAGCGTGTTTCCGCATGGTCTACTCCGACCAGCTCCAGGCCACGCACTGCTACGAGCCTCCGCCTGAAGGCGGCCCGCTTGGTGATCCTTTCTCCAACCCGACGTATTCGCTGATTGAGATCATCTGTCAGGTAGAACTTCGGGCTGCTCCTCCGACATGTGGTCGGGACAGAAATCTCCTTGGTCGTTATGTCTCTAGCCCTTTTCACCTACAGCCCATTTGCAGACCTGTGCGTCGAGACTCTGCTTCCCTTCAGGCTGCTTTCCTTCAGGCTGCAACTTCATCGGCATACTGATCTGCCGTCCACAGGCATCGCATGAAATGACGTTACCCTCGATGGTCATCGTGAGACCTCCCGTTCATTGGCCATTACTCACCCCTCCCCCACCCTCGGTGCCCCGAACGTCCCCAGGTCGGCCCCCGCGTACCCGTCGAAGGGCATCCCCTCTGCGGCCAACGCGTCGACCACGGCGGCGGCCTCGAACCCGAACTTCTCGCCTTCGAGACACCGGCAACGCTCACCATGGTCCCGCTTGTGCCAACGGGCGAGGGAGAAGATGCCGGTGCGGATTGCCTCGTCACGGGTCATGGAGTGACCGTACCCGTCACGAATCCAACCCCACGCCGGCGCCCATCGGCCGACCACGGCCAAGCGGCACCGCACGAAGCGGACCTACATGCTGAGCGGGCTCGTCACCTGCGGACTCTGCGGCCGCAAGATGCAGGGCAGTTCAACCACGACGCCCACCACTACCGGTGACAGTTCCCGGCCAACTACGCCGCTGTGAAGCGACTCGACCACCCCCTGGCCGTCTACGTCCGGGAGTCGGCCATCGTCCCCAAGCTCGACGAGTGGATCGGGACTCTCTTCGACCCGGCCAACCTCGACGAGACGTGCGAAGCTCTCGCCATGGCCGGCGGCGCCACCGAGGCAGACCACGCTCGGATCGAGGCAGCGAATCGGAAGCTCGAATGGGCCGGGCTCCACGGTGCTGAATTGGCGGAAAACTGGGAGCGCGCCAAATCCCAGGAGCCATTGGTTAGCATTGAGCCACTGCCATGAGCGCTCCATACGATGTCCGTTCCGCCGAACATCTCGGTGGCTACCGCCTCCGGGTGAGCTTTGCTGACGGTACGGTACGGGTCATCGATCTCGAAGCGATGTTGTCTGGAACGGTCGGACCGGTATTCGAGCCGCTGCGCGAAGTGGCATTTTTCGCACTGGCGAACGTCGATTCCGAGACCGGTACCGTGGTATGGCCCAACGGGGCGGACCTGGCTCCTGATGTGCTCCACGCCGGCACACTGGACGCCGTGCCAGCGGCCTGAACCCAGACCGGCGAAAACTGGCCTGGCCGATGGCCCAACTACTCCAAGACGGAGTGCGCTTGAACCTGAAGTCTCTCGATGTTCTTGCGGCCGCCGACCGCCAGCACACTGAGCGATCCCTCGACTCAGCGGACGAGAATCTTCAACTTCTCGACGCGGCAGCGGCACATCCGCACGGCTCGTAGGCAATTGACGGTCTTCCTCCTGTGGCTTACGGGGGCAGAGATCTACTGCTTGCTTCGGCAAACACTCCGAGGGTGAGAGCGACGCCTTCCCGCCTCCAGGCCGGCGGACAGGGGCACCTACAACAACGATGGCGCTCATTGTTATGGGGCACCTAGCGGAGGGCTACCCCTCGAGCTGGCCTATCCGGGGGCTGCTCGGCGACGAGTGCCCTAGATCTCGTGGGTCGAGTCCTCAAGGTTGACCCGCAGCAGCAACGAGACCCACGTTCGATAGGGCGCCCAGGCTGAAGTGATGACAGCGACTTCGTCATCGTCCAAATGGGCACGGTCGTACGCCAACTTCATGGCGCTGATGAGTCGTGGCTCGTGTCGTGGCGCCCAGTCAGGGTCGCCGGCACCCCTCAGCAGGATCAACTCCGCAGAGAAGTCGCCGATCCCGCCGAGTTCTTTGAGTTGGTCGATTGCCTCGGAGCGCGGGAGCGCCCGCAGCGCTTCTGGATCGAGCCTGCCATCGAGGGCAGCTCGAGCGATCCCGCGTAACCACTCAGGCTTGCGATCCGAGAGTCCGGGAAATCCCTCGAGATCGACCAGTCGCTGCGGGGAAGGAAAGGAGAACAGCGTTGCTCCAGCGAGCACAATCGCGTGCCCGAGCTGCTGTGCCATCTTCGCCTTGACGGCGGCGGCCTGGATCATGCGGATCCGGTGCCCGATGACCGCCCAACAAGCTGCCTCATACGGGGTCCAGAAGCAGACTGGGCGCAGGCCCGGGTACTTCGCTTGGAGTCCCGCCACAACGTCGTCTCGCTGTCCGACGTCGGGAAACTCCCGTGCATCGACGTCGAGCGAGAGAATACGAGCGACGTTGGATGCAACGGCTTCGGGACTGACATCTCCTACGAACGACCCGATCACCTTTCCGGCTCGTTCTGCCACTCGGACGGCGACGGGGTGCCACAGCGGTCCGGCACAGAAGGCTAGATCGAGGTGGTTCGGAGAGGAGCTTTCGTACCTGGCAGGGGTGAAGCCCTCGAGGAATCGGATGCTCGCCGCCAAGGAGAACGGTCCCGTGTACCCGACCTCAAATGTACCCCCATCCGCATGCGACATACCGCCGGACCCATCAGCCATGGATCGTGATGATGTAGCCATCGGGATCCTCGAAGGCGAAGGTCAGCCCGAACGGACCCTCGAAGGGGGGCGTAACAATGGCGACGCCGGCCTCGGCCAGCTTGTCGTGAAGGGCGCTTGGATGGTCCGCCTTGAGCCAGAGTGCGACGCCCCAGCCCAGGTGCTCGACTTCCGAGAGGTCCACTGAGGGCACACGGAGGGCGAACGGGATAGGTGTCGTGGCAAACACGACCGCCCCGGGTGGGCTCTGTGCCACGCGATCGAGTCCCAACTCCTCGGTGTAGAAGCGGGCCGAAGTCTCGAGGTCACTCACCTGTAGGGCGATGAAGCTTGGTCCAATGGTCTTCATGTTCCCTCCTTGTTAGTATCAGGTGTCCTGATAACCTTATATCAGGGCACCTGATAAGTAAAGGAACCCGATGGGAGCCATTGACGAGCCGGAACCGCGGACCGAGGAGATGTCCGGCTACCTCATCAAACGAGCACAAGCCGCCCTTCACGTCTGCCTAGAGGAGATCGTCTTCCCGCACGGCCTCGGCATCGCCCAGTTTGTCGTCCTGTCCCTACTGGCCGAAACGCCAGGCCTGGCGAATGCCGACCTCGCCCGGCGGGCGTTCGTGACCCCGCAATCCATGAACGAGGTGCTCAAGCAGCTCGAATCGACCGGCCTGGTCGAACGTCGCCGGAACCCCGCGAATGCCCGCATCCTCAACGCGTACCTGACCCGCACTGGCACCAGGAAGTGGAGTGCCGTGAGCGGTCAGGTCCGCGAGTTGGAGGCACGCCTCTTGAGCGGCCTGACGAGCGACGAGCGCCAGACTCTCAATCGGGCGCTCCTGACCATCATTGACAACGTGACACGCTCTTGAGCAAAGCGGGGCAAGTCATTGAGACCGATGGCATTG
>PKYA01000145.1 GCA_003133545.1 Acidimicrobiaceae bacterium
CCAGCTTCTGTGCTGCCGTCGACAACCACGGCAACGCCCTCACTTACAGTGGCGCCTCGTCACCCACACCGCCACCTCCACCAACCTCTGCCTGTAATCCGAGCGACCACGCCGTCTACGCGTCGGCCGTTGCTCACGCCATCCCGACGACCAGCCTCGGCTTCACGGCGCTCTCTTCTCCCGTGCGTATCGCAGACACGCGCTCTGGCGCCACGGACCCCTCGACCTACGCCGGCGACACTGTGTGTCCTGGTGGCTCGCTCACCATTGACATCCCCTCGGCCGACGTGCCGTCGGGTGCGGGGGCCATCGTCGCCCAGCTCACCGCCGTCAACCCGACGGCCGCGGGGTTCCTGACCGTGTACCCGGCGGGGACCTCCAACCCAGGCACGGCCAATGTGAACTTCACCGCGGGCCAGGTGGTGGGGAACCTGGTCACCGTCGGCCTGGGCACCGACGCCGCCAACGGGGACGAGGCCGTCACCATCTACAACGGATCCGCATCTGATGCCGACTTCACCTTGGACCTCTACGGCTACTACGCGCCCCAGAGCACGGGCTCAGGGGATCCCTACCTGCCTCTTGCCCCCGCTCGCATCTTCGACACCAGGGCGGGCTCGGGGGAGCCCGGTGCGGGTGAGACCCTGAGCGCTGGCGGGAGCGTGGCGGTACCAGTGACGGGGGTGGGCGGGGTGCCTTCTTCGGGGGTCTCGGCGGTGGTCGTCAACATCGCGGCCACCAACACCACGGCGGCGAGCTACNNTGCAGGGCTATCCGACCGGTGCGCCCCCCTCCGCTGCCACCCCGACGGTGAACGAGACCTGGGTGGGCGGTGAGACCCTGTCGACCAAGGCCATCATCGGGGTGGGCTCGGGCGGTTCGATCACGCTTTCCAATCACGCCGGGGACGCCGACGTCGTCATTGACGTAGACGGCTACTTCGGGGACGCCGGGGCCCCCGGGGCGCTCTTTAACGCCATCGCCCCGATGCGGCTCCTCGACACCCGCCCGGGGGGGACCGCCGGCGGCGCCAGCGCCANNGTTTTGGACGTCGTCGACATCGCTTCTGGGGCCAACTTCCTCACCGTCTACCCGAGTGGCCAGAACCCCCCGCTGGCCGCCGACGTCAACTGGGTGCCGGGGGACACCTACGACATCGTCGACAATGCCTCCTACGCCACGGTCGGCTCGGGCGGGGCGGTGGACATCTACAACGGGCCGGCCGGCACGCCCACGGCCAACATCGTGGTCGACGAGTTCGGGTACTTCGCGAGCTCGTAAACGAGTCGGATCACGACCAGACCGCTGCTGAACTTCGGGAGCTGATGAGCCAGGCGTCCCAGCAGGAAGGCGCGCTGACCGACCTCTAGCGCTCGACGCTGGTTCCCCTCGAGCTCGCCGGTCCGAGGCGCGCCGCCATGTGAGTACCACCACGTTCGTCACCACCGTCCTGAGTGCACCGGCCCAGCCCCCAGCGACCGACGCCGATGACATCGTTTCCATCAGTCCAATGACGCCGGACAGCCGAATTGGTCGTACGCGAAGGCGGCGGTAGCTGGCTTGTGGCGTCAAAACACTCCCCGAAATTTGGTGATACCCCGGGGCCTTGTGCAATTGGGTTGCCCACGCTGTGTGTGCCGACCGTGCGCCCCTCAGGTTCCGCCCTCAACCCTGTCCGAAGCGGTCGGTATCGCTCACGACCGCCGTGTTCCCTCATGCTCGGCTGAATCGCCGGCTGGGCCTGCCCCCGAACCGGACTGGTGGGACGGTTCGGCATCATGTTTCCCGAAAGGACCGGGGAATCGCTGGGGATCTGACGGTTAGGTTCCCTCGATGTCCTCACCCGTCACTTCCCGCAGGTCGATCCACGGATCTCCTTGCTTGTGTAAAGACTTAAATGTGTCGATCAGGGCCGACAATGAGTGACCGCTTGGCTGGCATTCGAAATGTGCCACGGCACCTTTCTTGATCTCGAAGGAAAGAGTTTGGCTGCCCGTCCAATCGCCCTTCATGCGTATGCGGTGATGTCCAGGTTCAATATGAAAGTCGGTACGCTCTCCCGACCGGAGTTTTCCAATGATCTTTCCGTCCAGCTCGACTCTGTACGAGCGCAATCTGTCACGTAGAGGGGCTGATATGCGTGTCAAGCGAACTATGGCATCAGACATGGAAAGAGTCTTTCACTCACTTGGAAGTGGAACTGGTCGCACTGCAAGAGTGGATACAGACATCCAATGGCCTCTCTGGGTGTCCCAGTTTTCCGGCCAGGGGGGAATCCGAAGGTGCGTCCTATTCATCCCAGGCGCGATCACATTCGAGGACAAATGGCTCACGCACCCGGGTGGCCACCATTGGGCACCCCAAAAACCACATTCGCGGCGCAAGCTACAGGCAGTCAGGATGGTGTGGCATGCACACAAAGAGCAGTTTCAGGATGAGATGGACCCAACGAGGCGCTCACCTACCGGCAAGAGCGCAATGACCACCACCTGTAAAAGTGCCGAGGACTTTGTCGCAATCCTGATCGAACAGACCAACCGGATCCAGGTTGAGAGTGCCGTTACCCCCTGGTGCTACGAGTTGACGACCCAGATCCATAACATCGGGATCGTCGTCAACGAGATTTCAAAAACACTCTTGGTCAACCCTTCTTGGTTGCGCTTTGTTGTCGAGAGTGACGACTTCGAGGCATGCGTGGCCGACGAGATCGTTGACTGGTACTTGCTCCAAGAGCTAACCGGTATGGAATATCTACCGTCGTGTGAGCCGTACGGCAAGTTCAACTAGTCCAGGGGTCGGGACTGTCCGACGAAGACCCTTGGATTGAAAAGAAGCGTGACCTCCATCCCAAGGCCATCCCGCAGAAGGCAGGGCAGGCTGTCGAAACGTCTTGGGACACATAACTCCGAGACGAGATGCGGCTAAGCGGAATATCCTGCAGGGATGAAAGTTCTCGTGGCTCTCATGCTTCTGACGGCAGGACTCCTCATGACCAGCTGTTCAAGCGGCCCAAGTCAAAGCGAAAGGGCAGCCTGCGGACCGATCTTGAAGTTGGCGTTACCTAATGGTTTCGGGCAGTCAGGCGGCACGAACAGTGATGGAGAAGAAGGGATTGCCCTTCCGGATCAGTTGATCACGAATTTGACCCAGTCGGGGAACTCCACACTCGTCCGTGCTGGAGACGAAATCAAACACTCCCCGAGTGAAGCGGGGTTCGTAGACGCCGTCAATAGCGCCAGAGTCGAGTGCCGAAAGCTTGGAGCTTGAACCGTCGGGATTGCCCCGTCGCCGGGTCGTCGAGCAGGCGGTCGATGCGCGCAAGTCCAGGTGGGAGAGCCGAGAACTCGGGCGGGAGAATTGCTTCCCACCGGGTCGGTTGAGGGTCTACCTTGGTGCGCAACACGATGGCTCCGTTCTCCTTGGGCAAAAGAGGGGACGGAGCCATCGTTGCTTCATTCGGGCCAGAACGCGAGCACCCTCTAGTTGCAAACGCGCTGGTCAGGGACTTTTTCACATCGGCTTTTTCAGGGCGAAGTAACTAAATGTGTTTCTATGTGAAGATGTCGGCCAGGCACGTCTCACGTAGGCAGCGCCACAGGCGATGGATCTTGAACTCGGCCCTTATGGCTCTGGTCGTGAGCATTGGAGTCGCCGTGCTGGTCGCCAGCCGCTCGTCGCCGTCGCTCCCCAATACTCGGGTCGCAGCCCTTCACAACGGCGGCGTCGCCCGCCGGGTCAGTGCGGACAAGGAGGTTCCGACCACCGCGTCGTCGACTACGACCTCGACGACGAACCCCGATGGAATGACAGGCCTATTCGCCACTCCGGGGATCGACGACTATTTACGGGCTCAGGACAGCGACATCAATGCTGCTGTGTACAACCTCGACACCGGAGCGCTGTCGCTCTGCCGGCCAGGCGCCCTCGAGTACACGGCCAGTATCGTCAAGGTTGACATCCTGGCCACGCTGCTGCACCAGGCCGAGCAGCAGGGAACAGGGCTCAGCGACGAAGAGCAGGATCTGGCCACCACAATGATCGAGAACAGCGATGACGATGCTGCCACCGATCTGTGGGGCGATATCGGTCAGCAGACCGGTCTGGCTGCGTTTGACTCGCTGATCCCCTTATCCGACACAGTTCCGGGCATCGACGGGCACTGGGGTGGCACGACGACCACCGGCGCGGACCAGATCAATCTTCTCCGCGAGCTCGTGCAGCCCAGCAGCTTGCTCGGAAAATCGGCGCAGTCTTTCGAGCTAGGACTGATGGAGAATGTGGAGTCGGACCAGGCGTGGGGAGTGAGCGTCGGCGTGCCGACAGGGGTCAGCGTTGCACTCAAGAACGGATGGCTTCCCCTCGAAGACGACAGCGACTGGCAGGTCAACAGCATCGGCTGGGTCGACGGCGATGGCCGCGATTACCTGATCGCCATCCTCACCAAGAACAACGACACCGAGGGCAGCGGGATCGCCACAATCGAGGGGCTTTCGCCGCTGGTGTGGAACGCCCTTGCCCCGCCATCCGCTTGACCAATTCCGCTGGTCAGTGAAGATGTCAGCGCAGGTGGGTGACAGGCCAGTTGGTACGGCGGCGGATTCGCCAGCTCGACGAGAACCTCATGTGCCCCGTACGGCCGTTTTCGAGCAACTGAAGTGCCAGGCGCCCCGGTGGGGACAGCTCGGACGTCGAAGGCCAAGGGCGTCGCAGCCTTAGGACGGAATCTCAACCGAAGGGTGCCCCCATGCACTCAGACCCTCGGTAACCTGATACCGCCCTTTTGGGCTGACCGACTCCTCCCCGTCGAAACGGGCGCTCGCCGCCTTGACGGCCTCGAGCTCTGCCTGCCTTCTTCATGGCCGCACTCGATGCCTACGTGGCCGGGGGTTAGGTTGCCTTGGGTGCCGGCTTGAGTCCCCGGTGCTCCGACAGGGCGGTTGCGACCTCTTCGAGGGACCGCCCGGTACGGTCGGCGGCGGCCCTGGCGTAGGCCAGCAGAGCGTAGAAGGCATACCTCCACATGTCCTCGATGCCCCACCAGTAACCCTCATCGAGCAGGTCCGGGTAGATCCCGGCCCTGATCATGGCCGCTGCCGTCAACGCGTAGTGGCTCTTGTGCTGCTGTGACTTGCCGCGGAACTCGTACTCGGGGAGATAGCGCTCGCGGATCCCCTCGTATTCGATCGGTTCGCCCTTAGTCGCCCCTGACTCACTGATGGCCTCGGCGGCGAGCTCGAGAAGGACTTCTGCCGGAAACGAGTTGTCGCGGGATTGGAACTCAGCGAGCCGCTCCGTGATCGAATCGGGATTCTCGCCCGCAGCCAGGCCGAGCAGGACCAGGCGGACCGTGTTGACGTTATCCTCCTCAGTGGGGCCGGTCTGAGCAGCCATGGACCGAAAGGTTAGACGCGCTACTTCCGTCAGACCAGGAGTCCTCCACGGCGAGATGCCGACGATACCAGGCACCCGCTATTCATTCCCTTCAACCGGATCTCCAAACGCGTGGCCAAAATCCATGCCCCGCGACGCCCTTGCGACGGACACAGCTCACGAACGCTCCGATTACGTCCAACAGTCTTCCCTGATATCAAGATCGCGCCACCCATTTGGCTACCTTTCTTCCTTCATCCGTTTGACCCCATCCCAACTTGAATGGGACAAGGATCGATCGATGTTCGGAAGACACACGATGAGTCGACGACCTCCGTTGTGCTTCCTACTTGCCCGCCCATCCGGGGTGCGCGGGCATCCTTCCTCAGTGTCGAGCTCCCAGGCTGGTGTCGTTGCCGGTAGCGTCAGGGGGTGTCTGTTTCGGTTCGATGCCGACTGATGAACACATACTCCTGACTGTCGTCGGCAAAGGATTCTCGAGAGAATCCGGAGTAGAGCGCCTCGACCTCAAGGCCGGCAACGTCGAGTAGCCCAAGCCACTCGTTCTTCGTTGCCCACCAGAGGCGGCTCTTCGCACCATCCTCGAGAGTCAAGTCGATCCGGTTGTCGCCCACGGAGTAGTTCACTGTGTGCGGTACAGGCGCGTCTTGGCGTTTGCCGTCGTAGCCCGCGGCGACCCTGTGGTTGAAGGCGAAGGCGTTCCAGGCAAAGAGGCCATCTGGGCGGAGCGAAGCCGCGACTCGTTCGAAGGTGCGTCGTCGGTCAGCCCAGGTCGGTAAGTGCAGGAGGGCACGGAACGGGCAGTAGATCAGCGCTGCAGGTTCCTCGAGGGCGAGGTCTCTCATGTCAACCTGTCGAAGGTCGAGCTCCACGCCGGCTTGTATCGAGCGGGTATGAGCCTGTTTAAGCATCCCGGCCGACGTGTCAAGGCCGATGACCCGCCGCCCGGTTGCCTTTGCGACTGGAATCGCGACGCGCCCATTCCCCACGGCTAGTTCGACCAGCGGGCCGTTGGCCTTGAGTGCAAGCTCGACGTAGAAGGCGACGTCTGCCGTCATGTGAGCGGACCATTCCTCGTAACGGTTCCCGAAGGACTCGTCCCAGCTCACGTCCCAATGCTACTCGTGAGTGTGTGGCTGCCCACGGAGCGAGAGGTCTGTCGGGAAGTGTCCGGGCCAAGCGGCGAGAGATGCCCCATAGGTCCGCAATGCCCCATCGTCTCCGGGCGTGTTGAGATACGCACCCCTGTGGATGGGAAGCTGAAGGTGTGGAACACGCTGACTGTCCGATGGACGGTGTCGAGCTTGGTCATTGGACGGAAATGCCGATAATGGAGCGACTTCCTTTGCCCCGGGGCTATCCCCATGGCGCAGAAGTGTCCCAGCCAGCCGGCGAACTGGTGGGTTGGCCTACCCCTCCTCGGGATGAATCGCAGCCGGGAGTGCCCACGGATCTCCCTAATTTTGCATCCGACCAGTAGGTCTTGCGAGGACGGGGAGATAGAAACCTGTTCGGATGCACGCTTGCTTCTTCTACGACAGCTCCTCGTTGCGGCTGACAATCGACATAAGAGTAGTGATCACGTAGTTGTCTCTCCACCGGAAGATGTCGACGGAAGAAGAAGCGCACCAACAGGGGCGGTGACTGCCTTCGTCCTTCCCCACAAGGTCAGGTGAAGCGTGATGCCGTCGATAGTGACCGCAACGGGAAGGTGGTTTCCGCCGAGCGCCACGTCGCAGATGGCAGGCCCCGAGTCGTTTCCTGTATTCGTGTACATAATCGGGATGGCCCGGACCCCATCGACCGAGACAATCCGCCCCTTGTGAAATTTCTTGGCGCTAAATATGTCCGAGATCAGGCTGGGCATTGTGAGATCGGCTGCGGCCAATGCATAGAACGGGTTAGTGGAAGGGATTTGGACCCACCGGTTCGCCGCTGCGGCGGCTTGGGTGTTGGACAACCCAGCGGAGGTAGTCCAAAATTCTGCATCCGCGTCCACGTACACCCTTCCGTCCACAACCACGGTGGAGGCAGCGGGCAGGTTCACTCCGGACCCATCTGTGGAGGTGATTTCCAACTGCTGAGTACCCGATGTAGCCCCTGTGTAGTCACTCTCTCGGATTTCGACCTTGCCTCCACCTGAAGCCGTCCCAAATCCATGGCCGCTTGCGCTGACTGAGCCCGCTTCGGCCATTGCCGCACGCGCGTGCTCGACGATCGTGTTGGCAGATTGTGCATTGAAGTCGGATGAGGTCGCTGATGCAGGTGCGGCCAGGACGAGGGTGGCCAAGGTGGCGGTTGACGCGGCAATGGCCACCTGAACACTCCTTCGTGACAATCTGCGAGCCCTTCTCATTTCATCATCGCCGCGGTTGGCCCCATTTCACAAAGCGAGTGGCTTTAAAACGAGTGTGCACTGCGACAGCACAACTTGGTCCCAATGCAGGCAAAACGTTGACCCAACGCGTTGGGTCCGGTGATCCCGACACGGCACTTGCTCACCGACATTGAGGCGACGAAGCGACGCTTGCCTTCCGTTTCGTCATGGGCTGAGGTGCAAAACCGAGCGCGACTCTAGGCGATCCAGCCCTGCCGAAACTAGAGCTCGCGCCGATTGAGAAGCTCGACCGGATCTTGCATGCGCACCATGCCGAGGTAGCCACCGCCACGAGGGATGCTGTCGTGAACGGCGTAGCCGAGCAGTTCTTGGGCTTGGCGGGGCAGCTCGACTGCGATCGACGGCGGAACCGCCAGATAATTGTTCTCCTCGGTCCGCAACCATCCCAGGCAGTAGCTGAGGTGGGCCCCCCGGCGAGGGATCTCCGTTGTGTTGGACCCTCCAGCGTGGATGGTCCCTCCCGTGTAGACCACAGCAGAGCCAGCTGGCATCTCCGCGCACGCAATCTGCTCCTCTGTCTTTGGCAGGTGCGCGAACTGCTCCGCCGGCGGTAGGTTCCGGTCAGGCCAGCGATGGCTGCCGGGAACGATGCGGGTGCCGCCGTTCTCACGAGTGAAGTCGACGAACGCGATCACGGCCGCCAACTGCAGCTCGGGCGCCGGCTTGGGCACGTCACTCCAGACCGCCTCGTCACGGTGGAGCAACTGCTCCTCCGCACCCGGGCCGCGTTGGAGGAGATGGCCGAGATTGAGTTGGTAGCGCGCGCACGACGGGAGCAGGATACGGTCGCACAGCGCCAAAAGCAGCGGATTGCACATCACCTCAGCGGCGAAGGTCGGTGAAATGGCGCAGGCCCCCGTGACCTGTTTCGTCCGGGGACCGTGGAACGCCTTCATGATCGGATTGAACAGTTCCGCGTCAGGATCAGCTGCATCGAGGACCGCCCCGACCTCGTCGTTTACCCGGGCAACGATTTCGGCGCTGAGTAGGCCTTCGAGGATGACCGCACCGTCACGCTCGATGATGGCGTGGACGGCGTCGGGATCCGCGCTCAGAGCGTGAACGTACTCAATCGTGGCCCTGGCAGTCATGGGAGAAATGCACCCTTCCTTGGTGACGTGGCAACGCTAACGCACCTTAGGTACGGATCTGGAGCGATCCCCTTTGCTCATCCCCGCGAGCCGCAACGATCCACATTGCGACAGTGGCGGCAGGAACCAGGGCGACAAGAGCGAGCCACCGAGCCTTGGTCGCCGCCAGGGCGACGCACATCACCACCGCGGCGAGGTTGTACGCAGCGAAGCGGTACAGGCGGCGAGTACCCGCTTGCGCGCCATCCTGGGTCGTTCTGGGCATGATCCCCGAACGGTTCTGCAATGAAGTCGCGTACCTCGGAGCTAGCGATCAGTACCCGCGGCATGGGGCAACATCCCCGATGGGTCCCGGAGTGAGTTCTAGCCGTACGTCGGATGCTGCGGCCAGCCAGAGGGAGAGTCTTCCCAGTCCTCCTGGCGGCCATAGGGGGCGAGGTCGAGGATATTGTTGACAAACAAGAGCCGATCAACCCCACGGGCAGTCGTTGCATAGGTGCGAAAGACATCCATGCCGTTGCGGAGGAATACGCTGAGCATGAACCCACCATTGGCACCACAATCGTCGGCAAAGGTCGTGCCGTGTGATGAAACGAAGGGCATGGACCAACCCATCTGTGCCTTGTACTTCTCAATCTGATCAAGGGGCATATTGGAGACCGTCGACCAGCTCACGTCGTTGTCGGCAAGCTCAGAGAGGTCGACGACATTGTTGGTGAAGTGGGTGCATCCCGGGCAGAATTCGTCTGGCCCGTTATCCATGAACTGGTACGTGACGAGTTGCGGCCGTCCTTCAAACAGGTCGATCAGCGTTTTCGACCCTTCAGGAGCATCGAAGCGATACCGAGCGTTGTCGAAGGCGACCATCGGCAGACGTCGACGACGAGCGGCGATCTTGTCGAGAAGACCAGTCGCCTCCTTTTCGGCAATGAGCAACTCGTCGCGCTCCTGCTTCCATTTCTCGGCTGACACGATCTCCGGCTGATTGCCCATATCCAACTCCATTCAGATCTGTTCACAATCTCAGACGCTTGAGCGCCACAGTACTCATCGGTAGCAGATTGCAGCCCCGCATCCAGGGACAATCCAACCGGAACCGCACCTATTCCATGGTGCGTCGGGGGGCCTCACGTTGCCGCTCACTCCCGGCTACTGGGCGGGGTCGCACTAAGGTCCGGAGGTGTCCCAAGTTCCAGCAGGATTCCGACTCCCACCAACTGAGATCGCCAAGAGGAAGGTTGGGTGGCGCACTTGGAGTTCCATCATTCTCTCGATCAACGGCATGGAGCTACATCCCGCTACGTGGACCAGTCAGCCCTGAGCAGTCGGGTTCACCCGTTTGAAAAACGAACCACATTCGCCACCATAGCGTCAAAGGATCATGGGATTGCAATCGCGAAGATCCCAGCAACGCCGGGTTGTCCTGGCCGCCGCACTGGGTGGTGTTCTTGCTGCTGCCATGGCCCTCGGTTCGTGGGCCCCGATTGGGAGCGCAACGATGCACCGGAACGGAGCAAACGACGCCAAACGGAGCTCGGTCCTGGTCACGCAGACTTCGATTCCCCTGGGGTCGTGCGCCGCCCACGACATAGAAATGCGAGTGGCAGTCTCGCGATCGCCCTTTACACCCTCCCAATCCGTCGATGTCATTGCCGTGGTACGGAACATCGGTCGGACAGTGTGTTCGTATGGGGGCAATGGAGGTGGCAACCAATACATCGGTCCGTGCGGGGCATTCTCAATGACGGTCCTCGACAGCCATGGATCGACCGTCTGGCCCGGACCTGTTGCGTATTCCTGCCCGATGATCGGTCCAACTCGCTTAGCTCCAGGGACCCAAGTGATTGCGACGGGAACCTGGCCAAAATCCGTCGTCACGCGGAGTGGTTCCCGCGCCGCACCTCCTGGCAGCTACCGGGTCATCATTGCGGGAAGGATCGCTTTGTCTATCCGGCTGAAGTGACAGTGCAGTGCGCCGATCGTGCCGCTCGTTGGCTCCGTTCCGATGCCCGGGGCAGGATCTGGCATCCTGTGTCGATGACGGGCAACGTGCTGCTCTTCGCCGGCGTGGCCACGGCGGACCTCGCGCTGGCGCTGCCCTGGTACGAGCGCTTCATGGGACGGCCCGCCGATGTGCGCGTGCACGCAGGCGAGGTGATGTGGCAGATCTGCGACGGCGGCTGGATCTACCTCGTGGTCGACCCCGGGCGAGCAGGCCGGGCGCTGGTCACCGTGGCCGTGCCGGACCTGGACCGCACCGTCGCGGAGATGGCGGCCCGGGGGGTTGCGCCGCCGGCCATCGAGACGATCGAAGAGGCGGGGCGCAAGGCGACCATCGTCGATCCCGAAGGGAACTCCATCGCGTGCATTGAGGTGCCGGCCCGCGACGACTGACGAAAGCGCACTTCAGAGTGGCGCGTCCCCGTCCTCGTCGTCTGCGTTGGGCTCGGACTGCCACTTCCGGAGCCAGCCTCCCAGCTGCTTGCCCAGGTCCTGGACATTGCCGGCGGTGCGGTCGAGAAACCGCGAGAACCGCTCCCCGTAGTGCGCCACTGCGGCGTTGAACTCCGCCGAGGGAGGGGGCTCGTGACCGCGCCGGGGGTAGTCGCCGTCCCGGATGCGGTCGTACTCCCCGGACTGCACCCACTCAGTGAGCTCACGCACCCGTCGCACCGCGACCGGATGCGTGAGGTTGAGCTCGGCCCAGAACCGGGTGTGGCGGGAGAAGAGGTCGTCCTCGTTGTGATACACCGCCGCCTGCTTGAGGAAGGCCTCGAGGCTCATGCCGGGCACGGCGCCACCGGCCAGGCGCATCAGCACACCGCAGGGTGCCAGCGGGTCCCCCATCACCAGCGCGGCGGCGCGATCGCAGGAGAGCTCGGCCGCCCGCGCCCATTCGAGCAGGGCGTAGTACAAGCCCCGGACGGGCAGTCCGAGCAACAGCGAACGCGGGAGCGCGCCTTCCATGAATTGCTTCAGCAACAAGAGTGCGGTCGTGTAGTAGGTGTGCTCGGAGAGCACGTGGCCGAGCTCGTGCGCGAGAACGGTCTGGGTCTCGACGGGCGTGTACGAGCCGACCAGGGAGGAGTTGACCACGACCATGGGTGTCTTGGCCCCGACGGCCATGGCGTTCACTATCGGGTCGTTCATCATGTAGAGCTCTGGGATCGCGCCGAGATCGAGGATGGAGGTGCACTGCACATAGGCGGCCCAGACGTCCGGCACCTGGTCGCCGCCAAGCCGTACCGAGTTGCCCATCACCATCTGGCGCAGCCGCCGCTCGTGGCCGAGGTCGGTCAGGCGCTTGATCACCTTGTCGAGCAACGGGACGGAATGCAGCGCGGACGTGGCGGCCCGGTCGGCGGGATGCTCGTAAGCCTTGGGGCTTATCTGCTCAAACCGCCTGGCCAGTTCAATCGCCATCGCCGTATCCCCTGACGTTCGTTTCCCCCTGAGACTACGCCGAGACCCGCGGCGGCGATCGTCGGACCTTTGCCCCCTCCCCGGGGGCTCGGGCACGAACCCAGATCGGGCCTGTGATCGAATATGGCGATGAGCGAGTACAAGGACCGTTGGATCGAGTGCACCGACACGGCTGTGCAGGTGCGGGGGTACTACTTCCCCTGGGGCACCAAGCGGATCCCCTACAGCGCCATCACATCGTTGGAACGCTTCACCCTGACCGCCCTGCGCGGGAAGGGCCGCATTTGGGGCTCGGGCGACTTCCGGCACTGGGCCAACCTCGACCCGCGCCGCATGCGCAAGTCGGTCGGCTTCTTCGTCAACCTGGGCCGGCGGGTCGTCCCGCTTCTCACCCCGGACGACCCCGACGCCTTCGAGCAGGTCGTCCGTCCGCACCTCCCGGGCGGGACGTCCGCCTGAGCGCATCCGGCGCGCCCCGGTGGCGCGCTCAGAGCGCGGCGAGCACCTCTTCGGCCGAGCTGGCGTTGAGACCGGGACCGGGTTCGACGCCGAGCCAGGTCACGATCCCGTCATTGATGATGGCGGCGTAGCGCTGGGAGCGAGAGCCGAGACCCACGCCGCTCCCGTCGAGGGGGAGACCCATGGCGGCGGTGAACTCCCCGTTGCCGTCGGCCAACATGACCACCGACTGGCCCACCTGCTGATCCCTGCCCCACGCCCCCATGACGAAGGGGTCGTTCACCGACACGCAGACGACCTTGTCCACCCCTTTCGCCTTCAGCTCTTCGGAGCGCATGACGAAGCCCGGCAGGTGGTGGTCCGAGCAGGTCGGCGTGAAGGCTCCCGGTACGGCGAAGAGCACGACCTTGCCCTTCCCCAGCACCTCGGCCGACGTGGTGGCCTCGGGCCCGCTTTCGCCGAATGTGAACACCTTTACGTCGGGTACCGGGTCGCCGATCGCGATCGCCATGCTGTCTCCTCTGCCGTCCGATTTAATGCAGACAAGACTGCCACACTGCGCCGTGTCCCCCGCAATCGACAGCGGGGAGGTAGCCTGCCCCACGTAAGAGCTTGGGTTCGTTCGGAGCCTTTCCTTGGGGGGTCTGACATGCCGCACGCATTTGATCGACGGACGTTTCTCGCCGGAGGCGCCGCGCTGGGGGCGGGAGTGGCCGCCCTGGGCGCAGGTGCCGACTGGGCCAGCGCGTCCTTGACCAATGGGCCGGGACGCAATGGGATCAGTACTGCAAAACCCAAGCGCGGCGGCTCCATCACCTTCGGCATGGACACCGAGGAGGGCGGGTTCGACCCGACTTCGGCGCGCTGGGACGAGGGCGGCTTCCTCTACGGGCGCACGGTCTTCGACCCGTTGGCCATCGTCACGGCCACCGGCCAGGTGGAGCCCTACCTGGCCGAGTCGATCACCGCGAACGCCGACTACACCGTCTACACGATCACGCTGCGATCGGGCATCGTCTTCCACGACGGCACCCCGCTGAACGCCGCCGCCCTCCTCCTCAATCTCCAGAAGCAGAAGGCGTCGATCCTGACCGGGCCGGTGTTCCAAGACGTCGCCTCCATGGCGATCACCGGTCCGCTCACGGTCACCGTCAACATGTCGACGCCGTGGGAGCCCTATCCCTTCTACTTGGCGCAGGCGCAGATCGGCTACATCGCCGCACCGTCGATGCTCAACGCCGCCGACGGGACGACACACCCGGTGGGCACCGGACCGTTCATCTTCCAAGAATGGGTCCCCAACGACCACTTCACCGCTAACGCCAATCCGCACTACTGGCGCAAGGGCTTCCCATATCTGGACTCCATCACGTTCAAGCCGATCATCAGTCCCGACTCCCGCGTCGACGCGCTCGAGACGGGCACCATCGACATCATGCACACCAACACGCCGCAGTCCTTCGGCACGTTCCGGCACAACCGCAAGTGGTCGTACGTGGACAACAGCGGCGACATCTTGGGGCAGCCGGACGTGAACTGCGTGATGCTCAATACCGACGCCGCCCCGTTCAACAACCACGACCTGCGGGTGGCCATGGCCAAGGCCAGCAACTCGGAGCGGTACGCCAAGATCATCGACCTCGGCATCAACGCGCCGATGTCGAGCCTGTTCCTGCCCGGAAGCCCCTACTACACCAAGACGTCCTACCCGAGCTACGACCCCAGCGGTGCGGCGGCGCTGGTCAAGCAGATCCAGAAGGAGACCGGCCAGCCGGTGGCCTTCTCCCTCACGGCGACCAACAATCCCGAGGTGGAGCGGGCCGCCCAGTTCCTCCAGCAGGAATGGCAAGAGGCCGGCATGAAGGTCAGCATCATCATTCAGGAGCAGAACGACCTGATCAACTCCGCCCTGGCCGGCAAGTACCAGGCTGTCACCTGGCGGCAGTTCGGCGCCGTCAACCCGGATCTCAACTACGTGTGGTGGAGCACCACCACGGCGCACAGCACCATCCCGCTCAACATGGCTCGCAATGTCGACCCGCGTATACAAGAGGCGCTCCAGCTCGGCCGCACCTCGACCGATCCGGCCACCCGGATCAAGGCCTACCAGCAGATCAACCAGTACCTCGGTGATGACATCCCCTACCTCTACGGCGACCGCTCGACCTGGGCCGTCATGGCCAAGCCCAACGTCCAGAATTTCAACAATCCCAAGACGCCAAGTGGCGCGACGGCCATCGGCTTCGACGCCGGGGTGATCTGGCCCACGCAGGTGTGGGTGTCGTAGTCCCCGCGGCGCTCAGCGCATCTCGACGTCGTCGAGGTACTCCTCGCGCCAGTGGGTGAACCGCTCCTCGGGCAGCCGCAGGCAGTACGTCGGCCGCAGCGCCTCCACGAAGCCGCGCTCGTGGCTCACGGCGACGATCGTCCCCGGCCACTGGCCGAGCATGGCGCCGACCGCCGTGATGGAGGAGGGGTCCAAGTTGTTGGTGGGCTCGTCGAGGAGGAGAAGGTTGGCCTCGCCGGCCGACAGCATGGCCAGCCCCAGCTTGGCCCGCTCCCCGCCCGACAGCGTGCCCGGCATCTGGTCGGCCGCCTTGGAAGGCAGGCCGAACGAGCCCAACAGAGCTCGCCGCTCGCGCTCGGTGGAAAGCACCGCATCGCTCACATTGGCCAGGGTGGTCAGGTCGGGATCGATCTGCTCGTGTTCCTGGGCGAAGTAGCCCAGGGCGACGTTGGCGCCGAGCTCGATCACCCCGTTCGTCGGCACCTGCACACCGGCCAGGCACCGCAGCAAGCTCGACTTCCCTGCGCCGTTGCGGCCGATGACCACGACGTGATCGCCCCGGCTGACGTGGAAGGTGACGTTGGCAAGCACTTCGTTCGCCCCGTAGTGCACCGCCAATTTGGAGACCTCGAGGGGGATGCCGCCCGAGCGGGGCGGGACGGGAAGGCGGAATTTGCTCGCCTTCTCCCGCTTGTCCACGTGGGTCCGCTGGTCCTCAATGCGCTCGACCCGCCTGTCCAGTGACTTGGCCACCTTGGCCCGCTTGGCCGTCTGCCCCCGCATGGAGTCGGCCAGGGTGGAGAGCCGGGTGATCTCGCGCTGCTCGAGCGCCGAGGCCCGCTCACGCTGGGACTGGTCGGCCTCGTGCTGGGTCTCGAACTTCGAGTAGTTGCCCTTCCACTCGGTGAGGCGCAGGTTGGCGATGTGGAGCACTTTGGAGATGGAGCGGTCCAAGAGCTTGAGGTCGTGGCTCACGACGAGGAGGGCGCCCGGGAAGCGCTCCAGCTCATCGAGCAACCAGCGCTTGGCCGAGCGGTCCAGGTGATTGGTGGGCTCGTCGAGGATCATGAGCTCGGGCTCTTGGAACAGGACGCGCATGAGGTCGACCCGCCGCCGTTGGCCGCCGGAGAGGGATTCGATGTCCTCCAGGAGGAGCTCCTGGCGCAGACCGAGGCCATCCGCCAGGCGCGCCATCACCGACTCCGCCTCGTAGCCGCCGTTGCCCTGGAATTTCTCCTGCAGGTCGGTGAAGAGCTCGATGTTCTCCTCCGACGGGTCGTCGGACATCGCCTGGCGCGCCGCCCCCATGGCCTCGTCGAGCACGTCGAGCCCGCGGGCGGAGAGGATGTGGGAGAAACCGGTGGGCTCCAGACCCAGACCGCCATGTACCGGGGCCTGGGGGAGGAAGCCGAAGGAACCCAGCACCCTGACGTTGCCACGGTGGCGGAGCTGGGGGGTGGGCTCCCCGACGACCACCGAGATGAAGGACGACTTGCCAGTGCCGTTGCGGCCCACCAGCCCGACCTTCTCCCCCGCGCCCACCACGAAGGAGGCGTCGGAGACCAGGGTCCGATCGCCGATTTCGATGGTGAGCGAGGAGCCAACGATCACACCACAGTGTACGGGGTGGTCCATGCCGTCGGTACACTCCGCTGATGCCCGGCCTCGAACGCAAGTGGTGGACCCTGATCGCGGTATGCACCGCCATCTTCATGCTCCTGCTCGACATCACCGTGGTCAATGTGGCGCTGCCCGATATCCAGCGCTCCTTGCAC
>PKYA01000148.1 GCA_003133545.1 Acidimicrobiaceae bacterium
TCTTCACCTTCGGCGACGCCAAGTTCCTGGGCTCGGAGGGTGGGACGGAACTCAACGCTCCCATCGTGGGGATGGCCGCCACCCCCGACGGCGGGGGCTACTGGCTGGTGGCCGCCGACGGCGGCATCTTCACCTTCGGCGACGCCAAATTCTTCGGCTCGACCGGCGCGCTGCGGCTCAACGCCCCCATCGTAGGGATGGCCGCCACCCCCGACGGTGGGGGCTACTGGCTGGTTGCAGCCGACGGCGGCATCTTCACCTTCGGCGACGCCACGTTCCTCGGCTCCGAGGGTGGGGCGCAGCTGGCGGCTCCCGCGGTGGGCATGGCCGCCACTCCCGCGGGTGGGGGCTACTGGCTGGTGTTCGGATCGAACCAGCGCCCGCTGACGGGCAAGGTCGTCGGCATCGACCCCGGCCACAACGGACTGAACTACACCGCGCCGCAGATCATCAACCAGCCGGTGTGGAACGGCCAGGAGTACGAATCCTGCGACACCACGGGCACCGCCACCGACAGTGGCTACACCGAGGCGCAGTACAACTTCAACGTCGCCACGTACCTGCAGGCGGATCTGGAGACCGAAGGGGCACGGGTCGTGCTGACGCGCCCGAACAACTCCGGGATAGGGCCGTGTGTCACCACTCGGTCTGCGATCATCAATGACGCCCACGCCGATGTGGCGGTGGACATCCACGCCGACGGCGGGCCGGCCAATGGTCGGGGCTTCGCCGTGCTCGAGCCTGTGGCCGATGGGCCGAACGACGGCGTGATCGCGGCGTCGGACAGTTTCGCATCCATACTGCGCAACACGTTCGTGGCCGAGACCGGCATGCCCGAAAGCACCTACGACGGCATCGACGGGCTGCAGCCCCGCGACGACCTGGCCGGGCTGAACCTCACCACCGTTCCCAAGGTTCTCATCGAGTGCGGCAACATGCGCAACGCCACCGATGCCTCGCTGCTCGTCACCGCGGCGTTCCAGCGTTCCGCCGCCGCGGCGATGGCACAGGCCGTCACCATCTACCTCACGGGGCACGCAGCGCCCGCGACCTGACTGCAGCCGGGAACGATTAAGTCAGCGACTTTGGCCGTACGTCGTGGAACGGTTCTCGGTCCGCTGCGTCCCCGCCGAGGTGATCGCGCGCCGCAAGTCGCCAACCAGGAACGGAACACTGGCGGCGCTGCCCGCGTGCACCGTGGCATGGAGCGAATCGGGGCGGGTTTGGCGGTCCAGGTACCAGCCGTCGGCCGACAGCTTCTCTCCGACGGCGAAGATGTCGAGCGCGGTCGGGTCGGTCGCTCCAAAGGCCATGACCGTGGCCGGTGGATCCCCTCGTACCTCGAGACCGTCGATCGACTCGATACCGGTCCGAAGCTCTCGTGCAGCATCGTGGGCCGTCCGGGTGAGCTCCAGATAGCCGTCGTGGCCGATGTGCATGAGGGCGGCCCACGCCGCGGCGATCGGTCCCGCCGGCCGTGTCCCCGCCATGGCCGTCGATGCGTAGAAACCCCCAAGCCAGTCGCTGGTGATGAACAGTTGGTGCCGAGCCAGCTCGTGGGTCCGGTAGAGGACGACGGAGACGCCCTTGGACGCGTAGCCGTACTTGTGCACATCGGCCGACATCGATGTGACCCCGGGAAGGCGGAAGTCGAACGGCTCGGAGAAGCGCCCGAGCTCGGCCAGAAAGGGAAACAGGAAACCGCCCATGCATGCATCGACATGGCAGAGGATTCCTCGCTCGAGTGCCAGCGCGGCGATCTCCGCGATGGGATCGACCACACCATGGGGGTAGGTCGGAGCCGACCCGACCACCAGAATTGTGTCGTCCGTGCAGGCGTCCGCCAGATCGTTGACATCGACTCGGAAGTCGGAGCCGACCGGCACGCGAATGAGTTCCATATCGAAGTAGTCGGCCGCCTTCGTGAAGGCCGCATGCGCGCTTTCGGCTGCCACCACTTGCGGACGCGCAATCCCGCGATCCTTGCGGGCCACGTCACGCGCGGTCTTTACCGCCTGGAGGAGGCTTTCCGTGCCACCCGACGTGAGGTAGCCCTCCACCGCGCCCCCGCTCGCCGGGTCGTCGGCACCGAGCAGCGTGGCGGTGTTGCGGACGATGTCGTGCTGCATGATGCCGATGCTGGGAAAGGCCAGGACGTTGAGACCGTTTTCGGCGCTGTAGAGCGAGAGGGCATCTTGGAGAAGCTCGTGTACTTCGTCGCCGGCGGAGTACACCAGGCTGAAGACGCGGCCACCCCGCCAATCCTGGTCGTGCTCCTTCATGGCTTGCAGCTGGTTCATGACCTCGTCGCGTGCCAGCCCATGCCGCGGAATGGGCGAGTGCGGAATTGACTCCATGAAGGGGCCGGGCGCTCTTAGTCAGCCAGGTTGTAAAGGGATGAGTCACCTTGAATGGCGATGCTCGGTCGTCCGTCCAATCCGACGACGGGGGTGCCCGCCGTCGTGACGCGTTGCATGCGCCGGCGTTCCTCGCCGTAGTCGTATATGGCGTAGTGCTGGGTGCCCCTGTTGTCCCAGATCGCCACGTCTCCCTCTCGCCACGTCCAGCGCACCACGTTTTCCGGCCGGGTCACATAGGACTGGAAGATGCGGATCAGGTCGACCGACTCCGCCGAACTGTGCCCGACCAGCCGATGGGCGAAGCCTCCCAAGAGGAGCGCTCGTTCGCCCGTCTCGGGGTGCACGCGCACGACTGGGTGTTCCGTCTCGAAAACTTCGGAGGCGAAGGCGGCCAAGTTGGCCAGCCGTACCTCTCCAATTTTGGCGCGGAGGGCCACCACGTCGGGGCGGGCGTAGTCGTGCCCGTTGGAGTGCACGGCGCGCAGCTGATCGGCCAGCTGGCGCAGGTCGTTGGGGAGGTCGGCGTACGCGGCGACCGTGTTGGCCCACAGCGTGTCGCCCCCCACCTCGGGCAATACCATCGCCCGGAGGATGGAGTACATCGGTGGTCGATCCACGAAGGTGACGTCGGTGTGCCAGTGGTTGGCCGCTCCGCCGGCCAGAGAATCAAGATCGAGGATGAGTTCCTCACCGTCGACGACCGGCAGGGTGGGATGCCCTTGGGTCAACGGGCCCAGTCGACGCGCGAATGCGATCTGCTCGCAGGCGCTCAGGTCCTGCTGGCGGATGAACACGACCCGGTGCGCCAAGAGGGCGGCCCGCACCGCATCGACCTGGGCGTCGGTGGACTGGCGCAGCTCGAGTCCCGAGAGTTCGGCACCGATCCTTACGGTCAGCCGCCGTACGCCGACCGTGGTTTCCGTATTACGGATGTCGATCGCCATCTCCCACCTCCTGGGGCCAAACGGCACTTCATATTGTCGATGAAAACGACCCGATTTGCAGTCTACGGCGAAGGGAGGGTCCGGGGCCGAAGATCAGGACGTCCAGATGATGGACTGCGGCTCCGAGTACGCCAGCAACCCGAAATCGCCGCCGTCGCGGCCGAGACCGCTCATTTTGAACCCGCCGAACGGCGCGTCGTGGTTGCGTTGTGCCGTGTTCACGCCGACGTGCCCCGCCTGGAGCTGCTTGGCCACCCGCATGGCGCGGGCGCCGTCCTTGGAGAACACGTAGTCGTAGAGACCGAACTCGCTGTCGTTGGCGATGGCGATGGCCTCGTCCTCGTCGTCGAAGGGGATCATGGTGATGACGGGTCCGAAGATCTCCTCGCGTGCAACCCGCATGTCATTGGTGCCCGTAATGAGGGTCGGGGCGACGTAGAAGCCCTTGGGCAGGTCGGCGGGCCGGGTGCCGCCGATGATCAGCTCCCCGCCGTCTTCTTCCGCGGTGGCGACGTGGGCCTCGATCCGCCCCCGCTGCGCCGCCGAGATCACGGGGCCGATGATGGTCGCGGTGTCGGTCGGATCACCGACCTTCAAGAACCCTGCCATCTGGACCAGCCCGTCGCGCACCTGCTCGAAGACGCTCCGGTGGACCACGGCGCGGGTGGGGGCGGTGCAGATCTGTCCCGAATGGAAGGTCCAGGTGGAACCGATGCAGCCGATGGCTGCCTTGACGTCGGCATCCTCGAGGACGACGCAGGCACCCTTCCCCCCGAGCTCAAGGAGGAGGCGCTTCATTGTCCGGGCTGCCCGCTCGGCGATGGTCACCCCTACCTGGGTCGACCCGGTGAAGCTGACACAGTCGACGTCGTCGGAGTCGACCAGGGCGGCCGAGGCGGACGGCCCGATGCCGTTCACCAGGTTCACCACGCCGGGCGGGAAGCCGACTTCGTGCAAAATGCGGACCAGCTCGACGACGGCCAGCGGGTCCTGAGGGGCCGGCTTCACCACAATGGTGTTCCCGGCGGCCAGGGCGGGCGCCACCTTGCCCGCCATGTTGACCATGGGGAAGTTGTAGGACGTGATGCAGGCGACGACGCCGACGGGTTGCCGGTTGATCATGCCGCCGATGATGCCCCCCGGCGCCAGCGGCGTGGCCACGGCGGATTGTGGCAATAGGGGTGTCTGTAGGACCGCACGCGGATCTCGGGCGTAGCGCTCGAAACGATCGGCGGCGACGGGCACCTGCATGCGCGAACCCACCGTCGCCGTGGCGCCGGTCTCGGCGATCACCAGGGGCAACAGCTCGGACGCCTTGGCGCGGATGGCCCGGGCGGCCTCGCGCATCAGGGCGCTGCGGTCCTCCACTGACCAGGCCGCCCAGGCGGGCTGGGCCTCTTTGGCTGCTGCCGCGGCGGCCCGTGCATCGGACGCGCTGGCGGCGGGGGCGTGGCCCACCACTTCTTCGGTGGCCGGATTGACGACCTCGTAGGTGCCGTCCGCGGCATCGACCCATTTGCCTCCGATCAGGAGCTGGGTCTCGTGACGGGTGGAGTGCTCGGCCATGTGGGCTCCCTGACAGGCGGCGCCAGCGGGTCTGACGGTGCGCCACATCTTGATCGGCCCGGTGCCCCAGTGCCAAAAGTGCAGCTCGGGTGTGGCGTCACGTCCGACCCCACGCCCGCGGAGCAGACTGGGGCGATGACGGCGGAGGCGGTCCCTGTCGGCACCGAGGGGTTCTTCGGACCGCTGGGGGACGAGGAGTCGGAGGGGTTCTGGGAGGGCACGGCCGTCGGCGAGCTGCGTCTCCAGGTGTGCGGTGCCTGCGGCCGCCTGCGGTTCCCGCCCCGGGCGATGTGCCCGCACTGCCATTCGACCGAGCGGCAGTGGCGGGCGGCATCTGGGAAGGGGACGATCTGGTCCTTCGTGGTGGCCCATCCGCCGCTGCTCCCTGCCTACGCGCCGTTCGCGCCGTACCCGGTGATCGTCGTGACCCTGGACGAGGGGCCCGCGCTGCGGATGGTGGGGAATCTGGTCACGCAGCCCGAAGATGCGATCAATGCGGTCGATCCCGCCACCATCGTGATCGGCGAGCCCGTGAAGGTTGTCTTCTGCCGCCGGGCGCGGCCGGACGGGAGCAGCTTCCACCTCCCGGCCTGGGTGCGCACCGACCCGCAGACCGCCGCGAAGTAAGGGCAGCAGAAAGTGACTTTTTTCCATCACCATTCGCCAGAACCCTCGTTAGTGTCGTGCTATGCGCGACGAGCAGAGGTTCAGGGCAGGTCCTGGTGATGAAGAGCCCGGCGCAAAGGATGATCCCAACGCCGAGCACGTTCCGGCCCAGGCGCACGCCATGGTCGGGGCGGTCGGCGGATCGGTCCTGGTCAACGCAGACGTAGCGCGGGCCCGGTCCCGCCGGCGCGACAAGCGCCTGCTGCAGCTCCTCGTGGTGCTCTGCGTCGTTCTGGCCTGGATGATCCTGCGGCTGGCCACCGGGAACGGGCTCTTTCCCGACCTGCCCATCCCGCCGTCGCTGGACCGCTGGCTCCCCGCCCTCCTCATCATCGTGCTCCTGGCTGCCGTGATGATCGGGCCTTTCCTCGGCGCCGGCCGCTCCCCGCACCTCCTGATCCGGCCGGGCGAGACCGAGGTCGGCCTCGACGACGTGGTGGGCATCGACGGGATCAAGGCCGAGGTGATCCGGTCGGTGAACCTGTTCCTCGCCCATCAGACGTTCCGTGACTCCATGGGCGGCTCCGCCCGCCGGGGCGTCCTGTTCGAGGGCCCCCCGGGCACGGGCAAGACGTTCGTGGCCAAGGCAATGGCCAAGGAGGCGCAGGTACCGTTCCTGTTCGTCTCCGCGTCCGCCTTCCAATCGATGTACTTCGGCCAGACGAACCGCAAGGTGCGGACCTTCTTCAAGCGGTTGCGCAAGTACGCCCGCACGGAAGGCGGCGCCATCGGGTTCATCGAGGAGATCGATGCCATCGGCGGCGCGCGTCGTGGCCAGGGCAGTGGCTCCAGCGAGGGCATCACCGGCGTGGTCAACGAGCTCTTGGTGCAGCTCCAGTCCTTCGACAGCCCGTCCCGCTCGGAGCGGGTGCGGAACGGTTGGATCGATCTCTTCAACCGGTACCTCCCGGAGGGGCGGCAGCTCCGCAAGCACGCCGTGGTGCCGGCCAACGTGCTGGTCGTCGGGGCGACGAACCGCAAGGACGACCTCGATCCCGCCCTTCTCCGGCCCGGTCGGTTCGACCGTTCCATCTACTTCGGCCTTCCTGGCCGCGCCGCTCGGGCCGACATCGTGGCGTACTACCTGGGCAAGAAGGCGCATAGCGAGGACCTGGACACGCCCGATGCGGTGGACCGCGTCGCCGGCATGACGTCGGGATATTCCCCGGCGGCGTTGGAGCGACTGCTCGACGAGGGCCTTGTCATCGCGCTGACCCATGGTCGGATGGCCATGACGATGCCGGACCTGGCCGAAGCGAAGATGCTGGTCGAGCTCGGGGTGAGTGACCCCGCCGTCTACACCGTGGAAGATCGGCTGCGGGTGGCCACGCACGAGGCTGGCCACGCCACCGTCGCCTACTTCCTCGGTCGGAGCCGCCAGCTCGATGTGCTGTCGATCGTCAAGCGGCGCGACTCCCTCGGCCTGCTGCAGCACTCCGACGCCGAGGAACGATTCACCCAGCGGCGCGACGAGATGAATGCACTGCTCCAGATCTGCATGGGCGGACTGGTGGCCGAGGAGCGGTACTTCGACGAGGTCTCGACCGGGCCGGCAGGCGATCTCTCCACCGCAACCACCATCGGGGCGCAGATGATCGGCGCCTGCGGTATGGGCGACTCGCTGGTCTCCATTGCCGCGGCGGGGAACGGGCTCCTCAGCGGCGGACTGGTGGAGAAGGTGCTGGCCGACAAGGAGGCGCGCGCTGAGCTCGACACGCTGCTGAAGTCCTCCCGTGATGCCGCCCGGGCCATCGTCGCCGAACACGGCCGGGTCGTCGAAGCCTTGCGCGATGCCCTGCTGGAGCGGGACGAGCTGACCGGGAGCGAGATCACCGACGTGATCGCCGAGAGCCTCGCGGAGATGGCCACGACGCCCTGACCCGCTCGTCCCCCTCGGCGCTCAGCTCTCGAGGTGCGCCGTGTCGTTGAAGCCCCGCAGGATCCACTTTTCCTGCGTGCGGACCAGGCGGGCGATGGCGGTGTTGTCGGACATCAAGAAGGCGAAGGGCCGGGATCCGGTGGCGTGGGCCAGCGCCTCGCCGATGGCCGCGCCGTGGGAGAACGCCAGGACCCGGGAGCCGGGATGGGCTGCCGCGATGCGCTCGATGGCATCGTGGATGCGCTGCTGGAAGGCGGCGGTCGCCTCGGCGCCGGGGACCACATCCCAGCGTTCTTCGGCCATCATCCGCACCGCGACCGGATCGACATCCGCCACCTTCTGCCGGAAGAGGCCCCCCTCCCATTCACCGAGGGACACCTCGCGCAGGTCGGCCTCGACGACGGGGGTGAGACCGGTGAGCCGGATGAGCGGAGCCGCCGTCTCGGACGTGCGACGAAGATTGGTGACGTAGACCGCAGCGAAATCGTGCTGTGCGAGCCGGGCGCCCACCCGTTCGGCTTGCGCCCGCCCGATGTCGGACAAGGGCGGATCGCCCTGGCCTTCGAGGAGTTCGAAGTCCTCTCCTTCGACAGCGTCGGCCGAGGCGCCGTGGCGCACCAGGTACAGCTCCGTCGAGCCGGGAGGCCCCTGGAACGGCGTCTGGCTGAAGCGTCGGGGGCTGGGCATGGTGGCCGAGTGTATGGGACGGCGACCTTCGGCCTGCCTGGTGTGGCCTCGGCTCAGTGCAGCTGTGCCGGGCCCTCGTCGTCGTCGACGACCTCGGCATCGATCACCGTCGGGTCGTTGGTCGGCGTCCGCCGCCCCGACGGGCGTCCCGCCGCACCAGGCCCGGGCCCGGGCCCGAAGCCGGGGCCGCCGCCGCGGAACGTGGCGAAGAAGCCGCCGGGTCCGCCCGGACCCCCGGGGCCGCCCTGGCCACCCATCCCGCCCGGACCGAACACCATCTGCAGCCGCCGCCCGGCGTCGGGGCCGAGCGCATCCCAGAGCGGCAGGGCACGTCGGTGGACCACCGTGTTCTGCACGCCGTAGGTCACGCCGAGATAGAGCAGGAAGCTCGCTGCCTCGAAGTTGCCCGCACCGACGCGCTGCGCCCCGATGCCGCTGACGAAGTGCAGGCCCAGGGAGAGGACCCACAGCCCGATGGTGAGCCACGTCCCCTGGCGCACCACCCAGTTGTGCGAGGTCCAGATCTGCACCGTGAACGCCCGCAGCGCCCCCAGGGCCACGGCGCCGACGGCGAGGGTGCCGAGGACCCACAAGTAGTCCGTGCCCGTGACGTGGTGCCCGCGGCCGTCGGTGTACCCCAGCATGTCGATGAGCCCGATCACGCCGAGAATGACGGGAAGGCGCAGGCTGAGGACGCGCGGCACCGGCCTGATCCGGCGCTGCCGGCTCAGGATGTAGACGGCGACGAGCACGTCGAGGGCGATGGTGACGAACATCACCAGCCAGCTTATGGGCGCCGCCCGCCCGAAAGGCCTCGTCAGCCGGTTAGGAGCGGCCCCACCTCGGCGCCGAACGCCGCGGTCTGCTCGCAGAACTCCTCGGCCGAGCGGGCCATGAAGCGCACCTGGAGGTGGTTGACGCCCATGGCGACCAACTCGCGCAACGACCCGGCGATCTCCTCGGCCCCGCCCTGCAGGACGTAGCTCGGCAGGTCCCATCCCGAACGCAGCGCGGAGAGATGAATGGGCTCCACGATGGTGCCGATGTCGAGCGGTGCGCCGCCGCGCAGCTCTTCGCGCAGGGCGCGCAGGCGGCCGATCTGCTCGGGCAGATCACGGCGCCGGGTCCCTTGGGGCAGCCACCCGTCGCCGAAGGCGGCGGTGCGGCGGATGGCCGCCGGCGACGAGCCGCCGATCCATATCGGTGGCCGCGGTTGGCGCACCGGCCGTGGCGCGATCCCCATCCCGCTGGCCGGGAAGCGAGGGCCGGGAAGGTCGGGGAACTCCGCCGTGAAGGCGCGGGCCAGCGCCGAGACCGCCTCGTCGGTGTGGCGACCACGTTGCGCGAAGTCGCCGGTCAGCATCTCGTACTCCTCGGGCACGTGGCCGGCGCCGACGCCGACGATGAGCCGGCCCCCCGAGAGGAGGTCCAACGTTGACAACTCCTTGGCCGCCCGCAGCGGATGGCGCTGGGCCAGCACCAAGACGTGCGAGAGCAGGTGCGTCCGGGTGGTGCGCGCCGCCAGCCAACCCAAGGTGGCGGTGGTGTCGTACCACGTGGTGCCCATGGCATCGGCCAGCCGGGCCGGAATGGCCGTGTGGTCGCACACGCCGAGATAGAAGAACCCGGCGTCGTCGGCCACCTGGGCTATGCGCCCCAACTCGTCGGGGCCGGCGCGCTTCTCCCATTCGGCCACGTAGAGGGTCGATTGGGACTGGATGGGCAGCTGCATGCCGTAGACGACCTGCCCCTCGGGAACGGCGCGCACGACGTCGGAGGGGAACAGCGAGGGGTCGGTCATCGCGGTGGGAGGGCGGTCGCCGCCGTGATCAGGCGGGGAGGTCGAGAGCGAACAGCTTGATGGCGTTCCCGCGCACGATCTTGCGGCGCTGCGCGTCCGTCAGGTCTGCCATCTGCTCCTCGGCGATCTGGCGGGTGCGGGGCCACGTCGAGTCCGAGTGCGGGTAGTCGGACTCGTAGGTGATGTTGTCCTCGCCGATCTCGTCGACCGAGCGGAGGCCGTGCGCGTCGTCGAAGAAGCAGCCCCACACGTGGTCCTTGAAGTACGACGACGGCTTCTCGGGCACGATGTCGGCCACGCCGCCCCAGCCGCGGTTGTCCTCCCACACGCGGTCGGCCCTCTCGAGGATGTAGGGGATCCAGCCGATCTGCCCTTCCGAGTAGGCCACCTTCAGCTCCGGGATGCGCACGAAGACGCCACTGAAGAGGAAGTCCACCAGCGAGTAGGTGGCGTTGGTGTGGGTCAGCGTCGAGCCGACGGCCGGCGGCGCATCGGCCGACGTGGAGGGCATCTTCGACGAGGAGCCGATGTGCATGTTGACGATGGTGCCCGACTCGGCACAGGCCCTGAAGAACGGGTCCCAGTAGTGCGCCGGATCGTGCACGCTGGGCAGCCCGAGGAAGGGCGGGATCTCGCTGAAGCACACGGCACGTACGCCCCGATCGGCGTTGCGCCGCACTTCGGCCGCGGCCATCTCGGCGTCCCACAAGGGGACGAGGCACAGGGGTATGAGGCGGCCGCCGCTGTCCCCGCACCATTCGTCGACCATCCAGTCGTTGTAGGCCTGCACGCAGAGCAGGGCGAGCTCCTTGTCCTTGGCCTCGGTGAAGGTCTGGCCGCAGAAGCGGGGGAAGGTGGGGAAGCACAGCGCCGCCTCGATGTGGTTGGTGTCCATGTCCTCGAGCCGGGGCTTGACCTCGTAGGACCCGGGGCGCATGTCCTCGTAGGTGACCCCCCGCATGGTGACCTCGTCGCGGGGCACGCCGACGGCGGAGTCCACGCGCAAGAGGGGGCGTTTGAGGTCCTCGTAGTACCACCAGTCGGCCGGGTTGCCCTGCGAGCCCGGCTTCACCGTGAGCTTCCCCCCGATAAAGGTGATCTCGCCCATCGGGGCCCGCACGATCCGTGGCCCGATGTCGGCGTACTTGGACGGAAGGCGGTCCTGCCACACGTTGGGCGGCTCGACCACGTGATCGTCCACCGAGATGATCAACGGCAGTGGCTCTGACATGGGCATCGAGCGTAGTCCCGGACCTGACGGACCGTCAGATGCGCGGTCCGGCCCTCAATAGTGCATCGCCACGCCGCCGTTGGGGCTCAACAGCTGCCCGGTGACGAAGCTCGATGCGTCCGACGCCAGATACAGGACGCAGTACCCGATGTCCGAGGTCACGCCCACCCGCCGGAGCGGGGCGAACTTGGCCATGGGGGACAGGACCGCCGCCTTGGCGTCCTCGTCGATGGTCCCGTCGGGCCGTGTGTAGTAGCGCGCGGTCATGTTGGTCGGCACGAAGCCTGGCGCGATCGTGTTGACGCGCACGCCGCGCCGCCCGACCTCGACCGCCATCGACTGGGTGAGCTGGGCCACGCCGGCCTTGCAGATGGCGTAGGCACCGATGCCGGCGGAGGGGGTGAGCACCGCCGCCGAGGCCATGTTGATGATGCTGCCCGCGCCCTGCTCCACCATCACCTTCCCGGCGGCCTGACACCCGTACACCGCACCCTTGAGGTTGACCGAGAGGATGCGCTCGAACTCGTCGGGGTCGAGGTCGATGATGGAGCTGTCGATCATGATCCCGGCGATGTTGCACATGACGTGCAATGCGCCGTGTTGCTGCACGACGCGTTCCACGAGAGCCGAGAGCGCGCCGCGCTCGGCCACGTCGACCTGCGCCGAATCGGCCGATCCCCCGGCGGAATCGATACCCCGGGCCGTCTCCTCGGCACGGGCCAGGTCGAGGTCGACGCACACGACGGCCGCCCCGGCGCCGGCCAGCACCTCGGCCGATGTGCGACCGATGCCGCCACCGGCCCCGGTGATGAGGGCCACCCGCCCGGTCAGGTCGAAGGCACGGTGCACGCTCTCGGCGGTTTCCACCGCCGCACCTTAGGCGCCGCCTACGCGCGCACGCCTTCCACCGCGAGCAGGGCCCGCTTCATGGGCAGCCCCCCGCCGTAACCGCCGATGCCGTTGCTGGCCAGGACCCGGTGGCACGGCACGATGATCGGGATGGGGTTCTTACCGTTGGCCTGCCCGACGGCGCGCGGCCCCTTGGGTCGCCCGACCCGACGCGCCAGCACGCCGTAGCTGATCGTCTCGCCGTAGGGGATGCGCGACAGCTCCGCCCAGACCTCCTTTTGGAACGCGGTGCCGTCGAGCTCCATCGGGACGTCGAATTCGGTCCGCTCCCCGGCGAAGTATTCCTCGAGCTGCGTCGACGTGTCCTTGAGCACCGGCGGCGCATCGTGCCCCGCGGACCGCGGCACGCTCGACTCGCCGGGCAGCCAGATCCCGATCAACACCTCCCCGTCGCTCTCCAGGACGAGGCGCCCGACCGGGGTCGCCAGAGGCATGGTGAAGGTGGGTGCGGTCATGCTGCGTCACGCCCTTTCAAAGGCTTCTTGCTCGGTTGCTTCTCTGTCGGTTGCTTCTTTGACAGTGTGTTCTGGCTCGTTGCCGCGGTTGATGGCCTCGTCCCCAGCGCGGTCGGGGCTGCGGCCTTCTGCGCGTCGGGCATACCCCATAGGTGGACCATGGCGTAGCTCCGCCACGGGCGCCATCCTTCGGTGCGCGCCAACAACAGCGCCGGGTCATCGGGCAGGCCGAGGGCCCGGGCCGCGCGCCGGATCCCGAGATCGGTCGGCATGAACGCATCGGGGTCGCGCAAGGCGCGCAGGGCGACGTACTCCGCCGTCCAGGGTCCGATCCCGGGCAGGCGTACCAAGGCGGCGCGCAGCTCGGCGGGATCGGCTCCGGGATCGATGAGCACCGCGCCGCTCTCGGTGGCTTCCGCCAGGGCGACGAGGGCGCGCCGGCGGCCGGTCGGCATGGAGAACACGGCCGGGTCGTCGTCGGCCAGTGCTATCAGCGCGCCCGGGGTGGGGAACAGGTGGGTGATCCCGCCCGCCGGCTCGGCCAGGGGTTCCCCCGCGGCGCGCACGAGGCGCCCGGCGATGGTGCGCGCCCCGACGACGGACACCTGCTGGCCGATGACGGCGCGCACGGCCAGTTCGAAGCCGTCCACCGCCCCGGGCACCCGCCGGCCGGGATCGGCCTGGACGAGCGCGCCGAGGAGCGGGTCGGGTCGGAAGGCCTCGAGGATGGCAACAGGATCGGCGTCGAGATCGAGCAGTTGGCGGCAGCGCGACACGGCGGTGGTCAGGTCGCGCAGGTCAGAGAGGCGGAGCTCTGCCTCGACGAACGCGGGCCCGTCGGCGGCGGGATCGCTTCCGGTGAGGGCAACCACCGCGTGGCCGTGGGGCAGGCGGATGCTGCGACGGTACGTCAATCCCTCGGCCTCTTCGATGCCGGGGACGGCGCGGGTGCCGAGGAAGCCGAGGACCGACCGCGGGTCGAAGGGCCGACGGCAGGGCAGCCGCAGCGCGATGACCTGGGTCGCGCCCTCGTCGCGGGTGCCCGACCGCCGCCTCGCTGCCGCCGCGACCCGGGCGCGCAACCCGCTCGGGGTGTCGGCGAAGATCTGGCGCACCGTCTCGTTGCACTGGCGGACGCTCGAGAAGCCGGCGGCGAATGCCACGTGGGTGATAGGGAGGTCGGTGGTCTCGAGCAGGATGCGGGCCGTCTGGCTGCGCTGGGCGCGGGCGATGGCCAGGGGCCCGGTGCCGACCTCGGCGGTGACCACCCGGTTGAGCTGGCGCACGCTGTACCCGAGGCGGAGGGCCAGCCCTTCCACTCCCTCGCGATCGACGATGCCGTCCCGGATGAGCCGCATGGCCCGGGCCACAGTGTCGGCCCGAAGGTTCCATTCCGGCGACCCCGGGGTGGCATCGGGTCGGCAGCGCAGGCAGGCGCGGAACCCGGCCTGCTGTGCCGCCGCGGCCGACGGGTAGAAGCGCACGTTCTCGCGCTTGGGGGTGCGGGCGGGACAGCTGGGGCGACAGTAGATCCCGGTCGTGCGGACGCCGATGAAGAAGACCCCGTCGAAGCGCGCGTCCTTGCTGTGCGCGGCCTGGTAGCAGCGTTCGGGGTCTTCGATCACGCGTGCATCGTGGCACGCCGGTCGGACGATTACTAGCGGAAATCGGACATGGTCATGTGCCGGGGTCCGAACGGCGCGCCGGGACCCCGCGCCGTCGGGCCTGGGCCAGGACGAGTTGCCGGTGGGTGGCGGCATCCCCCCAGGTGGCGGAGAGTGCCCAGGCGCGCTTCATGAAGAAGTGCAGGTCACACTCCCAGGTGTAGCCGATGGCGCCGTGGACCTGAAGGGCCACCCGGGCCGCCAGGTCGGCGGCGTCCGACGCCATGGCCTTGGCCATGGATGCGTCGTGGGAGACGGACGGCTGCGCCGAGGCCAGGGACCACGCGGCGCGATAGGTGGCCGGCCGGGCGAACTCCAGCTTGACCCTGGCGTCGGCGAGCAGGTGCTTGACGGCCTGGAAGCTCCCGACGGGTTTGCCGAACTGGTGCCGTTCCTTGGCGTAGTCGGCCGCCATGGTGATCATGCGATCGGCCAAACCGATGAGGAGCGCGGCCGATCCCGCCGCGCCGCGATCGGCCATGAGGCCGACGCTGGCCTCGGCCGCCACGCCGTACGCCAGCAGGGTTTCGGAGGACAGCGGCCAGTGCACCGTCGACAGATCACGGGTGCCGTCGAGCGTGGGTGTGGGCGCCAGTGTGCAATCGGCGGCGGGAACCGCGTGCAGCTGCCACCCCGAATCGGGGTCACGGCAGGCCAACAAGTACACCGTGGCCGTACGGGCACCGACGACGCGGGGTGTGCGCAGCATGCCGTCGGGCGTGACGGCCGTTGGTGAGGACGGGCCGCCCGGCCCGATGTCGATCCCACCCACGGCCAGCGGTGCCTTGCCGCTCACCAGCGCGTGGAGCGCGCCGGCCGCCGGCGCCACCGGCAGCAGGGTGGCAAGCATGGGGGCGGCCAGACCGGCGGTCTCGAGCAGGGGCTCGGGGAGAGCGGACCATCCGGCTTCTTCGAGGACGCCGACGAGATCCACGTCGCTCAGGCCGAGCCCGCCCGCCGTCTCGGGTACCAGCAACGCCGGCGCACCGAGCTCCGCCAGCATGCGCCAGCGCGCTCCCGCCCTCTCTGCGCGCTCGTCGGCCGTCGTCTGAACCGTGACGCGGAGCGCGTCGAGTGGGAACTCGCGCGCGAGCGCATGGCGCACGGCGTGGCGCAGCTCGACCTGCTCGTCGCTGAACGAGAAGTCCATTACGCCGAGAAGTCCATTACGCCGAGAAGTCCATTGCTCAGCCTCTCGGCAGCCCGAGGAGCCGCTCGGCCACGACGTTGCGCTGGATCTGGTTGGTGCCGGCGTAGATCGGTCCCGCCAGCGAGAAGAGATAGCCGTCCAACCACTCGCCGGGCGATCCCGATTCCAGGAGCTCGGCTTCGGGCCCGAGCAGCGCCAGCGCGGTCTCGTGGATCTGCACGTCGGTTTCGGACCAAAAGATCTTGTTGCAGCTCGCCTCGGGGCCCACGGCATGCCCGCGGGCCACCTGCGACGCCGTCCAGTAGGTGTGCAGTCTGTAGGCCTCGGCGTCCATGTAGGCCCGCGCCACCGCATCGGCCGCCATGGGCGGGGCGCCGCGCTGATCGAACAGGTCGATGAGGCGGGCGGCTGCTTTGGTGTAGCGGGCGGGACTGCGCAGGCTGAGCCCCCGCTCGCTGCCGGCGGTCGACATGGCGACCGACCACCCCGCGTCCTCGTCGCCAAGGACCTGGGCGTCGGGCACCTCCACGTTCTCGAAGAAGATCTCGGCGAAGCCGGTCTCCCCGTCGATCTGGGGAATGGGCCGCACGGTGACCCCAGGGGCATCCATCGCGACGAGGAAGTAGGTCAGCCCCCGGTGGCGCTCCGCTTGCGGATCGGTGCGGAAGATGCCGAAGCACCAGTCGGCGAACGCGCCGCGGCTGGCCCAGGTCTTCTGCCCGTTCAGCAGCCAGCCGTCACCGCCGGCGTTGCGCGTCGCCCGGGAGCGGATAGCGGCCAGATCGCTGCCCGCGTCGGGCTCCGACCAGCCCTGGCACCAGATCTCCTCCCCCGAGGCCATCGGCGGCAGGAAGCGTTCCTTCTGTGCGGGCGTCCCGTACTCGAGCAGGGTGGGTCCGAGGAGGAAGATGCCGTTCTGGCTGACCCGCTTGGGGGCCCGGGCCCGGTAGTACTCCTCCTCGAAGACGAGCCACGCCATGATCCCGACCCCGCGGCCCCCGAACTCGATGGGCCAGCTCACCACCGACCACCGGTCGGAGAAGAGAGCGGTTTCCCAGGCCCGGTGTGCTTCGAAGCCGGCCGCGGTGTCGAGCGAGGGCAGCGGCTCGTGGGGCACGTGCGCGCGCAACCACGCCCGTGCCTCGGCGCGGAATTCCTCGTGCTCGGCGTCGAAGGTCAGGTCCATGCCGCTGCCAACCTGGCACACCCCCGGGCACGATGCCAAAGGTTTCGTGTGCACTCGCCCGGTCGTCGCCCGGTGGCGGCCCGGTGGCGGCCCGGTGCATTCGGGGCAACAATGGCATGCCTATGCCCAATGCCGTCATCGTCGATGCCGTACGGACCCCGGTCGGCCGCCGGGGCGGCCGCCTCTCGGGTTGGCACGCCGTCGACCTGGCGGCGCAACCCCTCATGGCCCTGCTGCAGCGCAACGATCTCGATCCGGCCGAGGTGGAGGACGTGATCATGGGCTGCACCATGACCGTGGGCGAGCAGGCCATGAACATCGCCCGNNATTCACTTCGCCGCCCAGGCCGTCATGGCCGGAGCCATGGACGTGGCCATCGGCGCCGGCGTCGAGTCGATGAGCCGCGTGCCCATCGGATCGACCACCGAACCGGGACCCGGTGAGGCCTACGGCCCGCTCTACACGGGGCGCTTCGCGCTCATCCACCAAGGCGAGTGCGCCGAAGAGATCGCCCGCCGGTGGAAGGTGAGCCGCGACGAAATGGACCGGTTGGCCCTGCGGTCACACGAGCGGGCCGCCCGCGCCACCGACGAGGGGCGCTTCGCCAACGAGATCGTTCCACTCGAGGCGCGTGTGCACCCCGATGTCCCGGGCGCGTCCGAGGTGCGCGGGATGCTCGAGGCCGACGAGGGGGTGCGCCGGGACACCTCGCTCGAGAAATTGGCCGGGCTGCGCCCTGCCTTCTCCGAGACGGGGACGGTCACCGCAGGGACCTCGTCACAGATCTCCGACGGTGCCGCCGCCGTGCTGATCATGAGCGAGGAGAAGGCGGCCTCCCTGGGGCTGCGGCCGCGGGCGCGCTTCCACACCTTCGCCGTGGCCGCCAACGATCCCCAGATCATGCTGACGGCTCCGATCCCGGCCACCGCGCTGGTGTTGGCCAAGGCGAAGCTCAGCCTGGACGATATCGACCTGGTCGAGATCAACGAAGCCTTCGCCTCGGTGGTGCTGGCCTGGGAGCGCGAGTTCCATCCCGATCCCGAGCGGGTGAACGTGAATGGGGGTGCCATCGCCATCGGCCATCCCACGGGCTGTTCGGGGGCGCGGTTGATGGCGACCTTGGTGAACGAGCTGGAGCGCACGGGCGGCCGCTACGGCCTGCAGACCATGTGCGAGGGCGGCGGCCAGGCCAACGCCACCATCATTGAGCGGATGGGTTGATGGCGACCCGGGTGCCGGCGGTCGAAGGCTGGTTCACCCTGGGGGAGGAGGGCGCACCGGCCCTGCTCGGCTCGCGCTGTGCCGGTTGCGGCACCTACGCATTTCCGGCGGAGGCGAGCTTCTGCCGCAATCCCGATTGTGACGGGCAGGAATTCGAGACGGTCGAGTTGTCGCGGCGGGGGCGCATCTGGTCCTACACCGATGCCCGCTACCAGCCGCCGCCTCCCTATTTGGCGGCGGATCCCTACGTCCCGTTCTGCCTGGCCGCGGTCGAGCTGGCGGCCGAGAAGTTGGTGGTCATGGGGCAGGTGGTGGGCGGGGTCACCGTCGACGACCTCCGGGTGGGCGACGAGGTCGAGCTGGTGATCGACACGCTCTACGGCGAAGGGGACCAGGACTTCGTGGTGTGGAAATGGCGGCCCGTCGCCGGGCCGGCAGGGGGCTGAGGGCATGCCCGACGACAAGAGGGTCGCCGTGCTCGGTGCCGGCATGCATCCGTGGGGCAAGTGGGGCCGCCCGTTCGTGGAGTACGGGCTGGTGGCCGCCCGGGAGGCGCTGGCCGACGCCGGGTTGGCGTGGCGCGACGTCGAGTTCGTCTCGGGAGCCGACACCATCCGCAACGGGTACCCGGGCTTCGTCGCCGGCGCCACCTTTGCCCAGGCGCTCGGATGGACCGGCGCCCGCGTATCGAGCTGCTATGCCGCCTGCGCGTCCGGCGCCGCTGCCATCGCCAGTGCCCGCGCCCAAATCCTGGCCGGTCTGTGCGACGTGGCCCTGGTCGTCGGGGCCGACACCACGCCGAAGGGCTTCTTCGCGCCGGTGGGCGGCGACCGCAAGGACGATCCCGACTGGTTGCGCTTCCACTTGCTCGGGGCCACCAACCCGACGTACTTCGCGCTCTACGCGCGGCGCCGCATGGACCGCTTCGGCGCCACCGAGGAGGACTTCGCGCAGGTGAAGGTCAAGAACGCGCGCCACGGGCAGGCGAATCCGAACGCCCGCTACCGGGGCGAGGTCACCGTCGACGAGGTGCTCGCCTCTCCGATGGTGGCCGATCCGCTGCGGCTCCTCGAGATATGTGCCACATCAGATGGCGGCGCGGCGGTGGTGTTGGCCAGCATGGAATTCGCCCGGCGCCATGGTGGGGGGGCCGAGCCCACGGTCACCATCAACGCCGTCTCCACCGTCACCCCGGCCTTCCCCAACACGGTGATCGAGATGCCGAACTTCTCGACGGACTCCGCCGTCGCCCTCGGCGCGGCCGGGGGCGACGGGGGCGCGTTCCGCCCCTCGATCACCGCGGCTGCCTACGCCGAGGCCGGCATCGGTCCCGAGGACCTGGACCTGGCCGAGGTCTACGACCTCTCCGCCGCTCTGGAGCTGGACTGGTACGAGGACATCGGTCTGTGCGGCGAGGGGGAGGGCGAGAAGCTCCTGCGGGACGGGGTGACCGCCCTCGGGGGGCGGGTGCCCGTGAACCCATCGGGCGGGCTGTCCTGTTTCGGGGAGGCCATCCCGGCCCAGGCCATCGCCCAGGTCTGCGAATGCGTCTGGCAGCTGCGCGGGGCCGCCACCGGTCGCCAGGTGGAGGGAGCCCGCGTCGCGGTGACCGCCAACCAGGGGCTCTTCGGCCACGGGTCCTCCGTCGTTCTCGCCCGCTGATCACCCCCTCGGGGCGCGCCGCACCTTTTCGCTGGCCGTGGGTGTTTTCCCGTCCGGGCCGACCCAGCCCAGGGCAGGTCGACACGGCAGTTTTTGGGCCCCCGAGGATTGAATCCCCCCGCTTCGGGGTATTGCCTGCAACGACGCCGTTTCCGGGTCGACCGTTTCGCCACGGGCGATCCGGGAGTACGAGCCGGGAGAACTGGTGAACGCGTCCAGGTCGCACAAGGTAGTAACAAGTCTGAATGGAGGATGCATGCTGGCAACCGATACCCGGGAGTTACGCCATGACGGGGACGCTGTGAGAGGAGCAGAGGTACCGATGGCGCCACGAACCGAGGCTGGTGCCGGTTCCGACGAGGTGCTCGACGCCCTCAGCGAGCTCGATACGGTCCTGAAGGAGAACGCCGAGCGTGAGCGCATGCTGTTCCAACGCATCGCCGAGGTCCGCTTGGCCCGTGAGAACGGGCAGGACTGGAAGGCCATCCTTGCGGACGAGGACGAGCCGAGCACGGTGCAGCTGGTGAGCACCATTTTGCGCCGCCAGTCCGAAGCCAGCGGTTACCTGCGCCGCTCGCTGGTGGTCGCGCTGCGCGCCGAGGGGCAAAGCATCCCGAGCATCGCGCATCTCTTCGGGGTGACGCACCAGCGGGTCTCCAACCTGCTGCGCCGGGTGGCCCAGGGCGGCAACTCCAGCGCCAGTTAGGACGGCGGCGAGGAGCGCCCGCGTGGGGTTCCGCTTCACCTCATTTCGGCCCAGCTCCGCAGCACCGCGTCGGCTTCTGACATCAGGGCATCGATGATCTCGGCCACGGTCGGCAGGCCCTCGATCAGCCCGACGACCTGACCCGTCGGCAGGACCCCGACATCCGTGCGGCCGTCGACCAGCGCGGCCTTTGTCATGACCGGCGCGTTTGCCGCCATCACCACCTGGGCCCACGTCAGCTCGCTCCCCTTTTTCATGGCGCGCCCTTCTGTGAGCAGCGCCCGCAGCGATGCCCCGGTCTCGTTCCGGAACGCGTGCGCGCTGCGCAGCGCGCGCGGCAACGCACGCAGCCAGCTCTGCGCTTCGAGGTGGTCCACCAGGGCGGTGCGCACGACGCGCTGCGGCGCGCCGTCGACCTTGGTCGTGACGACCGTGCCGGTCACCGGCGTCCCGACGTAGGTCTCCTTGACGGCGTCGGGGACCCGGCTCTCGGCGGAGAGCAGGAAGCGGGTGCCCATGGCGATGCCGCACGCGCCGTAGGCCAGGGCGGCGACCAGCCCCCGGCCGCTGAAGAATCCACCGGCGCCGACCACGAGGACACGGTCGCCCACGGCTTCGACCACCTGCGGCAGGAGCAGGGAGGTGGGCACCGTCCCGGTGTGACCGCCGCCCTCCCCGCCCTGGGCGATTACGGCGTCGACGCCCCACTCGGCCACCTTCTCGGCGTGCCGGCGGGCCCCGACCGTGGGCATCACGAACAGGCCGGCCTCCTTGCAGCGCGCCACCAGGGCGGGGTTGGGGGCCTGGGCGAAGCTGGCCACGCGGGCCCCGGTCTCGATCATCAGGGCGATCCGCTCGCCCACGTCGGCCACGTCGGTCCGCAGGTTGACCCCGAAGGGCGCCGTGGTGCGCGCCCGGACCTCGGCGATGGCTGCCGCCAGCTCGTCGAGCGTCATGGTGGCAGACGCCAGGATGCCCAGCCCGCCGGCGTTGGCCGTGGCCGCCACCAAGCGTGGCCCGGCCACCCACCCCATCCCTGTCTGCACGATGGGGAACCGCACGCCGAGGCGGGTGCAGAGCTCGGTCTGGAGGGCTGGGTGAGAGGGGGTCAGGACCGTATGTCCCGGTCTCGCCGCGCGCCCGGGTCGAGCACGGTGCGCAGCAGGTCGAGCTCCTCGGGGGTGGGCAGGCGCGTCTCGGCCACGTCGTCGGGGATGACCAGGCTGAACGAGGTGGCGGCCACGATGTCGCCCACGGCCACGCCGGGATGGTACGAGCGCAGCCGCATGATGTGCTCGGGTGTCTCGAAGTCGAAGACGCCCAGGTTGGAGACGACGCGGCGCACGTCGTGAAAGCGCGTGGCCCCGCTTCCGGCGGCGAGCGCGCGCCCATAGCCCACCCCGCTCACGACGTCGACGTGCTCGACGAAGGTACGCACCGAGTGATCGGGCACCCAATAGCTGGTCGGGTGGTTCACCGAGTTCCCGGGAGCGCCCCGCACGCCGATCAGCTGCACCTTCGGCTGGTGGTGCGGGCCGATGGCCGAGAGGTTCTGGTTCCCTGTCCGGTCGATCTGGCTGGCCATCATCATGATGTGGCGGCGACCCGACCACACGACGTCGAACACCGTGCGATACGGCATGGCCGCCTCGCGGACCAGGTCCGCCGCCCGGCTCTCGATCGGTAGGGCACCCACCATGAGTGCCGCCTCCCCATCGGTGAGTACCAGGTCGGGAGCAAAGGTCAGCTTGGCCAGGCGGGCCCCGAGGGACGGGATGGTGCCGAACGGGCTGGCCATCACTTCGCCTGCCCCACGCCAGGCCTCGGCACAGGCGACGACGCACGACTCGGCCCGGGTGCACGGCAGATCGGGCCGGTCGGGCCGGGTGGCGGTCACCGGGCCGCCCGCTCGGTTCGCTCGGTCACATGGGCCCGGTACTCGTCCTCGCTCACATGGACGTAGCGGGCGGCGAAGGCTTCCCAGGCGTCGGGGTCTCCGGCGGATGCTGCGTACTCCTTTTGCAGGGACTCGTCGCGGTCGTAGTCGGGCGGGTTGGCCGTGAAGTGCGCACCCCCGGGCGTCTCGGCCACACCGTCGGTGAGCAGGCGGTGGAGCACCACTGTGCCGAGCGGCCCTTCGTCGCCCAGCCGGCCGTTGTCCACCGTGCGCTCGGTGGTGAGGAAGCGACGATCGGCCGCGCCGAGGAAGAGGGGATCGAAGAAGGGGTCGGGGGCGAGGATCTGGCCGTTGCCCGCAGTGTCGGCCCGATTGGTGTGGACCACGGCCGCATCGAGGTGCAGCGCGGGCATGGCCACCAGCTCGACATCCGCGTCGGCGGGGTCGTGCAGGTAGGGGCTGCCGGCACCGTAGGGAGAGCGCACGAGCCGGAGCTCCGGATTGATGGTGAGGACATCGGAGCCGAGCCCGGCGCGCGTGGGGAGGAACGGCACGCGCCAGGCTGCGGCCTGGAGCCCCAGGAAGAACATGCCCTCGTCCACCTCCATCACCTCGACCCGACCCTGCTGGCGCGCGGCGCGCCAGTGCGGGTCCAAGGCGATGGAATCGAGCGTGACGAAGGGGCACACCACCTTCTTGACCTTGCCGGTGGCGCACAGCAATCCCACATCGGGCCCGCCGTAGGCCACCACCGTGAGGTCGAGCAGGTCCGACCGGCACAGGGCGCGCACCACCGCCATCGGCTTGCGCCGCGCTCCCCATCCGCCGATGCCGATCGTCATGCCCGAGCGGAGCTCGCCCACGATGTCGTCGACGGTCGTGCGCTTGTCGCTCACCGTGTCGTGTCCGCGTCGCGCTTCTCGACGAAGGCGGCGCGCTGCTCGTCGGCCACCCCGCGCACGTGCAGCTCGTAAGTGAAACCTTGCTCGAAGCGGTAGCTGCGCTTGACGTCGACCGGGTCGATGCCGTTCAGCGACTCCTTCGCCCGCCGGATGATGGTGGGGCTCTTCGTGGCGATCTCGCCGGCCAACGCGAGCGCGGCGCCATGCAGCTCGCCGAGGGGGACCACCGCCGCCACCGAGCCGTAGGAGGCGAGCTCGGCGGCCGAAATGGCGCGGGCCGTGTAGACCATCTTGCGCATGGCATGTTGGGGGACAAGGCGGGCCAGGTGGGTGGCGGCGCCGAGCGCGCCACGGTCGACCTCGGGCAGGCCGAACGTGGCGTCCTCCGAGGCCACCACCATGTCGGCGTTGCCGACCAGCCCGATGCCGCCGCCCAGGCAGAATCCCTGCACGGCGGCGATCACCGGGACCTCGCAGTCGTAGACGGCGGCGAAGGCCGCGGCGCAGCCGCGGTTGACCCCGACCAGCGCCTCGTCACCCTTGGCGTTGATCTCCTTGATGTCGACCCCGGCGCAGAAACCGCGTCCCTCGGCGCGCAGGATGACGACCCGGTTGTCGGGGACGCGGCCGGCGGCGACCAGGGCGTCGGCGAGGGCGAACCAACCCTCCACATCGAGCGCGTTCACCGGGGGGTGGTCGATGACCACCTCGGCGATCCCGCTGTGCTCTTGGACCACGTGTACGGGCATGGTGCGCCGCTCTCTCCCTTGGCGCCGGCGTCATGGGCGCTCCTCCCGGAAACCTACTGGCAGTGCATCGGGCCGTGCGAAAGGTCGGAGCGGCCCACCCCGGCTCCGGACGCCGGACGCGACCGGTGCCGTAGGGTGGCGCCCGTGGCGCAGCCGACGTACGACTTCACCGGCCGGGTGGTGGTGGTGACCGGCGGGTCACGCGGTGTCGGCGCCGGGATCGTGGCGGCCTTCAGCGGCGCCGGGGCCCACGTCGTGACGTGCGGGCGCACCGAGGCGGTCGTGCCCGGGGCGACGTTCGTCGTCGCCGACGTACGCCAGCCCGAGCAGGCGCAGCGGGTGGTCGACGCCGCGGTCGAGCAATTCGGCCGCCTCGACGTGCTGGTCAACAACGCGGGGGGCTCGCCGGCGCGGCCGGCCGCAGCCTCGTCTCCCCGGTTCTTCGAGGCGATCGTCACCCTCAACCTGTTCGCTCCCTTCTACTGCGCGCAGGCGGCCCACCGCGTGATGTCGGGGCAGGAGGGCGGCGGCTCCATCGTCAACGTGGCCAGCGTCGCCGCGCTGCGCGCGGCGCCGGGCGCGTCCGCCTACGGGGCGGCCAAAGCGGGCCTGGTCAACCTGACGGCGACGCTGGCCGTCGAATGGGCGCCGGCGGTCCGGGTCAATTGCATCAGTGCCGGCCTGTTGCAGACCGACGCCGGTGACGAGCACTACGGCGGTCCGGAGGGACTGGCCCGGGTGGCCGCCACGGTGCCCATGGGGCGCATGGGGGGTCCCGGCGACGTGGCGCGGGCCTGCCTCTTCCTGGCCAGCGAAGGGGCGGACTACATCTCGGGGGCCAACCTGGTGGTCCACGGCGGGGGCGAGTGGCCGGCCTACCAGGCGGCGCTGGAAGGGCCACCGCCCGCGTGAGCCCACCACCCGTGACGCACGCGGATGCGGGAGGCGCAGCCCCCAGCTGCTAGACACAACCACCGTGAAATTGGCCGTCCCCACCGAGACACGACCGGGCGAGCGCCGGGTCGCGCTCGTCCCCGACGTCGTAAAGAAGCTGGTGGCCGCCGGTTGGGACGTGGCCGTGCAGTCCGGCGCCGGGGTGGCCTCCTTCTTCGACGACCCGGCGTACGCAGCCGCCGGGGCCAGCGTCACCCCCGATGCCGCCGCCACCTACCGCGATGCCTCCCTCATCGTCACCGTGAACGCGCCCGACGCCGGCGCGGCCCCGCTGGTGCCCGAGGGCGCGGTGCTGCTCAGCTTCTTCCAGGCGGCGCAGTCCGCCGACACGCTGCGGGCGTTGGCAGCCCGCCGGGCCACGGTGTTCAGCTTCGACCTGCTGCCCCGCATCAGCCGGGCCCAGGGAATGGACGCCCTGAGCTCGCAGTCGACGGTGTCGGGCTACCGGGCCGGGCTGAGTGCGGCCGAGCATCTGGCCAAGTTCTTCCCCATGTTCATGACGGCGGCGGGCACGGTCCCCCCCGCCAAGGTCCTGGTCATGGGCGTCGGGGTGGCCGGCCTGCAGGCCATCGCCACGGCGCGCCGGCTGGGTGGGGTGGTGAAGGCCTACGACGTGCGCGCGGCCGCCAAGGAGGAGGCCGAGAGCCTCGGCGCCACGTTCTTGGACCTCGGCGTCTCGGCTGAAGGCGCCGGGGGCTACGCCCGCGAACTGAGCGACGAGGAGCTGGCCCGCCAGCGTGACGCCCTGGCGGCCGAGGTGGCGGCCTCCGATGTGATCATCACCACGGCCGCCGTGCCGGGCCGCGCCGCGCCCGTACTGGTGACGACCGCGATGGTCGAGGGCATGGCGGCGGGCGCAGTGGTGGTGGACATGGCGGCTGACTCGGGCGGCAACTGCGAGCTCACCGTGGCCGGTGAGGTCATCGACCATGGCGGGGTCCACATCGTGGGCCTGGCCAACCCGCCGTCGTCCATGCCCACCCATGCCAGCTTTCTGTACTCGCGCAACGTGGCCAACGTGCTCGCCCTCATGACCACCGACGGCACGCTGGCACCGGACTTCGACGATGAGATCGTGGCCGGCATGTGTGTCGTGCGCGAAGGCGTGGCGGTCTCCCCGGGCGCGGTCGAGGTGCTCGGCGGCACCACGGAAGGGAGCGGCGCGTGATCGCCCAGGTGAGCGGGACCGGGATCGTCGAGTACCTGACTGTCTTCGTGCTGGCGGCCTTCGTCGGTATTGAGGTCGTCTCCAAGGTGCCCAGCATTCTGCACACGCCGTTGATGTCGGGCTCCAACGCCATCCACGGCATCGTCCTCGTCGGTGCGCTCACCATCATGGGAGAGGCCCACGGCACCGCGCAGCTTGTCCTCGGCTTCCTGGCGGTCTTCCTGGCCACCCTCAACGTGGTCGGCGGGTTCGTGGTCACCGATCGCATGCTCGAGATGTTCAAGGGCAAGCCCAACGAGCGACCGCCGCGCAAGAGCGAGACCACCGACAGTGGGGATCCCGCCCCATGATGGCTGCCTCGTTGCCGCTGTCCACCGTCCGCGACCTCTTCTACCTCGTGGCGGTGGCCGGGTTCATCCTGGCGCTCAAAGGCCTGGGGTCGCCGAAGTTCGCCCGCCGGGGCAACCAGTTGGGCGCCGCGGCGGCCGTCCTGGCCATCGCCTTCACCTTCACGCTGCCGACGCTGCGGCACTCGGGCAAGAATCTCGTCCTCGCCCTCGTCGCCATGGTGCTCGGTGCCCTCGTCGCCGTGCCGGTGGCCCGCCTGGTGAAGATGACGGCCATGCCGCAGCTGGTGGCCTTCTTCAACGGCGTCGGCGGCGGTGCGGCATCGCTCGTCTCCATCATCGAGCTGCTGCACCTGCACTCGCTCGGGCTCAAGCCCGCGGTCTACGTGACGGCCGAAGTGCTCCTCGGGGTGCTGATCGGCTCGGTCTCGTTCTCGGGGAGCGCCATCGCATTCATCAAGCTGCAGGAGCTCATCACCGGGCGCCCGATCACCTACCCGGGCCAGCAGGCCATCAACGCGGTGGTCGGGCTGGCCATCGGCGTGCTCGTCGTGCTGGCCCTGGTGACCGGCAACATCGCCTTCGTCTTCGTGCTCCTCGCCCTCGCGCTCGTTCTGGGCGTGATCTTCGTGCTGCCCATCGGCGGCGCGGACGTGCCCGTCCTGATTTCGCTGTTGAATAGCTTCACCGGCCTGGCCGTCGCCGCGTCGGGCTTCGTGCTCGACAACAACCTGCTCATCGTGGCCGGCACACTGGTCGGCGCGTCGGGCATCATCTTGACCCGGCTCATGAGCGGGGCCATGGGCCGCTCGCTGCCCAACATCCTCTTCAGCGCCTTCGGCGCGGTGATCACCGCCACCGGGGGCGAGGCCGGCGACGCGTCGCGCTCGGTGCGCACGGGGACGCCCGAAGACGTCGGCGTCCTGCTGGCCTACGCCCGCAAGGTGGTGATCATCCCGGGGTACGGCCTGGCCGTCGCCCAGGCCCAGCACACCGTGCGCGAGCTGGCCGACGCGCTCACGGCCAGGGGCGTCGAGGTCTTCTACGCCATCCACCCCGTGGCCGGCCGGATGCCCGGCCACATGAACGTCCTCTTGGCCGAGGCCAACGTTCCCTACGAGGAGCTCAAGGAGATGGACGAGGCCAACCCCGAGATGTCCACCGCCGATGTGGCGCTCGTGGTTGGGGCCAACGACACCGTGAACCCGGCCGCCATCACGACGCCGGGCAGCCCGATCTACGGCATGCCCATCGTCCACGCCGACGAGGCCGAGAACGTCATCTTCCTCAAGCGCTCGATGCGCCCGGGCTTCGCCGGCATCGACAACGAGCTGCTCTACGACCCCAAGACCACCCTGTTGTTCGGGGATGCCAAGGACACCTTGGCCAAGCTGGTGGCGGCCGTGAAGGACGCCTGAGGGGCGCCCGGAGGTCCCGAGCCTGCTCGGGGAGGATTTTGCCCATGACGGTGCGGATCGGTGCATCTGGGTAATAATTGGGGTGCCCATGGCGCGAATGCTCAGGTTGGCACGCCGGGTCGGGGGGGAGATCACTGCGAGAGCGGGACGCATGCTGCCCGGGTTGCGGCGACCGATCGATGCGCACCTGGGTTGGGGGCTCCTCGGGTTGTGCTGCGCGCTGGTCGCCTTCCTTGGCGCTGGCGTCTGGAGTCCGGCCCCGGCCGCACCCCGGCTGGGCCCTCCCGCCGTCGCGGGGGGATCTGTCTCCAATATGCGGGTGGCCGCGGTCGGGAATCGCTCGGGCGCGCCAGTCGTCGGGACGCCGGCCCTCCAACCCGCGACCACACCGCCGGTGGCTGCTCCTGCCACCGTCGCCGCCGGGCCCCCACTGGCGCCGCGGGAGAATTTCGCGTTCGCCCCCTACTGGACCCTGCCCGAGTCGGCGGGATTCACCTTGACCGGTCTCTCGACCCTTGCCTACTTCGCGGTCGGCGTGGAGCCTAATGGGACCCTCGACGAGAGTGGCCCGGGGTGGAACGGCTACGAGAGCCAGGCCCTTTCCACCCTCATCACAAGGGCGCACGCCGCCGGAGCGCGCGTCGTGCTGACGGTCAATGACTTCAGCCAGGACTCCTTGAACGCCCTGACCTCGTCACCCAGCGCACCGGCAACGCTGGCAGCGGCGCTCATCCCGGCGCTGCAGGCAAAGAATTTCGACGGAGTGAACTTCGACTTCGAAGGTGCGGGCAGCACGGACCAGGCCGGCCTCACCCACCTCATCTCCGCGGTGTCGGGAGCCCTCAAAGCGGCCGACCCCCACTGGCAGGTCACCATGGACACCTACGCGTCCTCGGCCGGCGATCCGGGCGGTTTCTTCAACATCGCGGCCCTGGCGCCCTCGGTCGACGCCTTCTTCGTCATGGCCTACGAGATGAACCTGGGCGCCACTGCGTCCCCGGCCTCGCCGCTGACCAGCGGGATGTTCAGCGACCTCACCACCTTGGCGCAATACACCGCCGCGGTCCCGGCCGACAAGGTGATTCTGGGCGCCCCGTTCTTCGGGATCGACTGGCCGACCGACAACGGGACGATGCCTGCCGACGCCACCGGCCAGGCGACCGACATCGCCGAGGCGCAGACCCAGGACAGTGGCCGCCCGGTGTACTGGGATCCGGTCACCGGCACCGAGTGGACGAGCTATCTGGTCGGCACCCAGTGGCACGAGTCGTACTACGAAGGCGCCTACGGGCTCTACGAGGTGGCCCAGCTGGCCGCCCGCTACGGCGTGCGTGGCGTGGGGATCTGGGCCCTCGGCATGGAGGCGAACCAGGACCTGATGATCGCGGCCCTCGATGGCGCCATGCCCCCGGGCGGGCCCGGCGGAGCCGGGCCCGCATCGACGTCGTCGAGCCCTACGTCCACCTCCACCACGACCTCGACGTCCACCACAACGACCACGACCTCGACGCCAACTTCGACCTCGACGTCCACCACCACCTCGACGTCCACCACTACCTCGACGACGGTTGCATCCGACATCACGGGGACCTTCGACGGCACGACGCGCCAACTCAGCGCGCTGGGCCCGGGGTCGGTCGACGGCCCTGTCTCCCTCGGTACGCTCACCAACTTCTCCACCAGCGACCAGGCCTTCTCCTGTCTGGCCCACGGTCCACCGCTGCCCGTCTACCCCTCCGGCACGCTGAACGGGTACGACGTCGTCGTGGCCACCGCTCCGGCCGACTGCATCACCGAGGAGTTCATCTTTCCGAGCTGAGCCGGCGCCCGCGGGAGCGGGTGCGCAAGACCGGTTCCGTCAGGAGAGCAGGCCGGCGTCCGGCCGGCTGACGCTCCCGGGCCAGGGCCGGCCGCTACGTTGGACACACCATGGGAGTGGGCGTAGCGGTAAACGTCGACGAGGAGGCCGCGCCCGTGGCGCCACGGGCGCCGGCGGACTTTCGCCTGGTGCGGACCCAGCGCACCCTGCAGATCGTCCTCGGCCTCTTCTGGATCCTCGATGCCGCCCTGCAGTTCCAGCCCTACATGTTCTCTCAGTCTTTCGTCACCACGTACCTGTTGGGCGGTGCCGCGGGGCAACCGGCGGTCATCCACTGGGCCCTGACCAACGTCGCCCATTTCCTCGCCCCCCACATCGCCGTGTGGAACACGCTCTTCGCGCTGATCCAGCTGGCCATCGGGGTGGGGCTCCTCTTCCCGCGCACGGTGCGCCCGGCCCTGGCCCTCTCCTTCCCCTACGTCCTGGGGGTCTGGGTGTTCGGCGAGGGGCTGGGCTTCGTCTTCACCGGTTCGGCCACCGCGCTGACCGGCGCGCCGGGGTCGGTGCTCCTGTACGCCTGCATCGGTCTGATGGCCTGGCCCCGCGTCGCGGGACGCCGCGCCGCCAGCCCGGACCCCGACGGGGGCGGCGGGCAGGCGGCGGGCATCGCGTCCTCCGCCGCGGCGCGGGGCATCGGCGGGATGATCACGCCTCTGGTGGTGTGGAGCGGGTTCTGGTCGCTTGCCGCCGTCCTCTTCCTGCTCCCGAACAACCGGACGCCGACCTCCGTCTCGAGCGCAGTCAGCGGGATGGCACCGGGCAACCCGCGCTGGTACGCCGACTTCCTCACCGGCGTCGCCCACCACCTGGGCTCGAACGGGACCGAGACGGCCTGGGTGCTCGCCATCGCCTCGCTCGTGATCGGGCTCGGACCGTTGGTGGCGCGACGTCCGGGGATCTTCCTCGCCGCCGGGGGCCTCCTGGCCGCGCTGTTCTGGATCACCGGCCAGGGCTTGCTTGGCGGCATCTTGACGGGGAACGGTACCGACCCCAATACCGGGCCCCTGATCGTGCTCCTGGCCCTCTCCATGGCGCCGCCGCTCGAGACGGAGCCGTCGCGGGCGCGTACCCCCTTCTCGACCCTGGTGCGCCTCCGACCGGTCCTGGCCCTGGGCGGCGGTGCCGCTTTGGCCCTGGGGCTCCTACTCAGCGCCGCCTACCCGGCGCCGGCCCAGGAGACCTCGGGCATGGCCATGTCCGGCATGGCCGGGATGACGTCCGGCGCCTCCACGGCCACCACCGCCTCGTGCACGGCCGGCAATGCGGGGACCGCGCGCGCGGGGCTGGACCTCACGAACACCCCCTACATGATCATGGGGGGTACGGCCGGCATGAACATGAACGGCGCCGACGCCTCAGCGGCGGCCGGGCTGAACACCACCAAGGCCAACTGGGCCTACACGGGACCGGCGTTCCCCCGCGCGCTGGCTGAGGAATTGTTGACCGACGGGGAGAACGGGCCGGACCAGATCCACATGGCCGCCACGGGTTGCGCCAAAGAGCCCACCTTCTCCGAGGAGATCAACGAGAGCCAGTACCTCGCGTCCACCAGCGAGGCGGTGGCCCGCTACGCCAGCCTGCCGGCTGCCCTGGCTGCCGGCTACGTCGCCGTCTCACCGGTCAACTACCCGGTCGTGTACTACGTGAACCCCGGCATTGAGGCGGCCAATGCGGCCGCCCACCGCACGCTCGACCCGGCGCACATCGACGGCCTCGTCTACGCCACCACCCCATCGGGGAAGCCGGTGCTGGCGGCGGCCATGTACGTGCTGCCCGTCACGGTGAGCAAACCCCCGATGCCTTACGGTGCGCTGGTGCAGTGGCACGAGCGCACCGCCGTGTGCGGGGCGCTTACGGGCTCGGCCACCACCTTGGACATCACGGGAACGACCCCCTGTGCCGCGGGCACCATCCAGCGGCCCACGCCGTATGTGACCATGGTCTGGCAGGTGCCCGTGGCCGGCGGGCCCACCGCCATCCAACCTCCCGACATCCAGATCGTCGAAGCGGCGGTGATGGCGCCGGCGACCTGAGGAGCTGCGCCCTTACTGGTCCCTCAGCGGGGCGCGATGGCGTCCGCCTGCGCCAGCAGCTCGGCGCTGGGGTTCCACTGCCCGGCCGCAGTGTTGGCGGCGATCTGCTCCGGCTTGGTCGCGCCGGCGATCACCGAGGCCACCGAGGGGTGCGAGAGGAGCCAGGCGAAGGCGAGGTCCAAGACCGTGTGCCCCTCGGCGCGGGCCAGCGCGTCGAGTGCTGCCACCTTGGCCAGTCGCTCGTCGCTGAGCTCTTTCTTGCCCCGCTCGCCCCACGCCGCCAGGCGGGTCCCTTCGGGGGCCTCCTCACCGGCGCGGTACTTCCCGCTCAACAGGCCGCTGGCAAGCGGGAAGTAGGGCAAGAACGCGGTCCCCGTCCGGTCGCAGAACGGCAAGACTTCGTCCTCGGGCTCGCGGTACAGCACGTTGTACTGGTTCTGCACGCTGACATAGCCGGGCGCAGCGTTGACCACGGCCGCCGCCGCCTCCGTGAGCATGGTGCCGTTGAAGTTGGAGCACCCGAACTCGCGCACCTTGCCCTCGGCTACGAGCTCGGCCAGCGTGCCCAGCGTGTCGGCCACGGGCGTCTTGTCGTCGGGCAGGTGCTGTTGGAGGAGGTCCACATGATCGGTGCCCAGCCGGCGCAGGCTGTCCTCGAGGGCGGTGCGTATGTAGGCCGGCGAGGCCCCGCCCGCATGATCCTCGTAGGGCACGGCGAATTTGGTGGCCAGGACGATCTCGTCCCGTCTGGCCCCCAGGGCGGCACCGAGGTACTCCTCGCTCTTGGTCCCGCCGTAGACGTCGGCGGTGTCGAAGAGGGTGATACCGGCATCGAGCGCGGCGCCGACCACGGTATCGGTCTCGCTGCGCCCGATGCGCATCCCGAAGTTGTTGCAACCCAGTCCCACCACGGAGACCGTCAATGAGCCAATTTTGCGCGTATCCATGGGCGAAACTCTCCTCGGTGGGTGGCGGGGCACGGGTGCCCGGGTCGGCAGTAGCGTACCGGCGGCCCGGGCCGCGCACGCCGCACGAGCGGGCACTTGACCAGAGGAGGCAGCAATGGCAGCAGGCGCTGTGGACGTGACGGTGGACGCCGCACCCGACGCGGTATGGGCCAAGGTGGGCGACTTCGCCGGCGTCGGCGAGTTCTTCCCCGGCATCGAGTCATTCCGCCTCGAAGGCGACGACCGGATCATCGGCATGTTCGGCATGGAGATCCGCGAGCGGCTGGTCGCACGGGACGAGGCCACCCGCACCCTCGTCTACTCGGTGGTCGCCGGGGTGCCCCTCGAGAGCCACACCGCCACCATCACCGTCGAGGCCGAGGGTGATGGGTCGAAGGTGACCTGGGCCTATGACGTGGAACCGGCCGAGATGGCCCCGATCTTCGGCGACACGTACAAGGGCGCGCTGGCCGCCGTCCAGGCGGCGTTCTCCTAGTTCTCCGACCCCGGGCGGGCCGGGCGGCCGGGCGGTCGTGGTCCGTGCCCTACCCTGACGGGGCGTGACAAAAGCCGCCAGCGGACGAGCAGGCGCGCCGCGGGCGGTGCCGCCCGTGGCCCGGCCCCTGACCCGGGACGTGCCGCGGGTCTACCCGAGGCGGTTGCCCGAACCGAGCACCGTCGCCCTGATCCGCCGCGGCGCCACCATCACCAAGGTGGTCGGCACCCGTTTCGCCCCCACCGCGCTGCGCCAGCTCCGGACGATCCGCCAGGGTGCCCTTCCCGGCGCACAACTGGCGCGGCCCCTGCGCAAGAGCTTCGAGGACCTGGGTGGGACGTTCATGAAGTTCGGGCAGATCATCGCCTCGTCGCCGGGCATGTTCGGCGACGACGTGGCCGACGAGTTCCGCGCCTGTCTGGACACCGGCCCGGCCGTGCCCTTCGCCGACGTGCGCCAGCGGGTCGAAGAGGAGCTCGGCCGCCCGCTCTACGCAGTGTTCGCCGATTTCGAGCCCGAGCCGATCGGGACGGCATCGATCGCCGTGGTCCACCGCGCCCGTCTCCATGACGGCCGGGTGGTGGCGGTGAAGGTGCTGCGGCCCAGCATCGAGCGGGTGGTGGCCACCGACCTCGATCTCATGCAACCGCTGATGGACATCCTGGTGCGCCTGACCGGTGAACAGTTGGCCGGCTCCACGTTGCAGATGCTCGATGGCTTCCGGGTGCAGATCGGGGAGGAGATGGACCTGCGCAACGAGGCGCGGGCGCTCGTCCACTTCCGCCGGCTGCAGAACGAATTCGACCTCACGTTGCTCGCCGTGCCCGAGCCCTACCCCGAGCTCTCCGGGCGCAACGTGCTGACCATGGAGTTCTTCGACGGCGTTCCCATCGACGACCTGGCCCAGGTGGCCGCGCTCGGATTCGACCCGATGCCGTTGGTCCAAGAGACCATGCGGGCCTTCTTCCTTACCACCGTACGCTGGGGCGCCTTCCACGGCGACGTGCATGCGGGCAACATGATGATGCTGCGCGACGGTCGCATCGGGGTCATCGACTGGGGAATTGTGGGCCGGCTCGACCCGCTGACCCACCGCTTCTTCGTCTCCCTCCTCTCCGCGGCCATGGGGAACGAGGACGCCTGGTCCGACGTCACCGGCTTCATCACCACGACGTACGGTCCGTCCATCGGTGAAGCAGTGGGCCTGTCCGGCGACGAGCTGACCCGGTTCGTGCGCAGCATCTTCGAGCCGGCGCTGACCCGACCCTTCGGCGAGGTCAGCCTGGCCGGGCTCATGCAGACCATTCAGCTCCAGGTGGCTACGGCCCAGGGCATCGAGGCCCACGCGCGCACGCTCGGAGCGATCCTGCACCGGCTGCGCTCCCAGCGCCGGATCCGGCGCATGGCCGACGAGTCCGGCGGGCTGATGTCCGAGTTCGACCGGGGCACCTTCCTGCTGGCCAAGCAGCTCATGTACTTCGAACGCTACGGGCGCATGTTCGTCTCCGAGCTCCCCATCCTCCACGACCGGGAATTCATCGGCCAACTGCTGGCGGAGGTGGATCTGGGGTCGGACCAGGGTGGATCGGGCTCCTAATGGCACCGAACTGGAATCTGTTCTAGTTTCACCACGGCCGCACGGGGCGGCCGGCACACGGGGAGGTGACGATGGCCGACGAGGGGGTGCACTACAGCGCAGACCACGTCCTGGAGTATCCCTACGTCCGTTCGGTCGGGCCGACCGTCGGCGCCTTCTTGACGGGGTTGCGTGACGGCAAGGTGGTGGGGATCCGCGGCACGGGGGGAAGGGTCATTGTGCCGCCCACTGAGTACGACCCCGACACCGGAGACGAGACGACTGACGTCGTCGACGTCGGCCCTGAAGGGGTCGTGACCTCGTGGTCCTGGGTACCGCGGCCGCGGCCCAAGCATCCGCTGCAAACCCCCTTCGCGTGGATCCTGGTGCGCTTCGACGGGGCCGACACCTCGTTCCTCCACGTGATGCCCGCATCGGGTCCCGACGAGGTGGCCACGGGCATGCGCGTGCGGCCCGAGTTCGCGCCAGAGGCCGAGCGAGTCGGCCACGTCAACGACATCTTGCACTTCGTAGCGGTCGGAGGCGGGGCATGAGCGAGCCGGTGACCATGATGGCGGCCCCCATGCGGCTGGACTACGTCTTCACCCCCGGGGTGGCGCAGGGCAAGAACATGCACGGACTCGAGCGCGGCGTGTTCATCGGTCAACGCTGCCCCAAGTGCAAGAAGGTGTACACCCTGTCGCGCGGATCGTGCCCGACGGACGGCGTGCCGACCGACGAGATCGTGGAATTGTCCAATACGGGGACCGTCACCACGTACTGCGTAGTCAACGTGCCCTTCGCAGGGCAATCCATTGAGCTTCCCTACATCTGCGCGCAGATCCTCCTCGACGGCGCCAACCTCTCTTTCATGGGGCTGATCCAGGAGATCCCGGCCGGCGAGATCCGCATGGGGCTGCGGGTGGAGGCGGTATGGGTGCCGCCCGACGAGCTCGGCCCGACCATGGCCTCGGTCAAGTACTTCCGTCCCAACGGCGAACCCGACGCGGCGTTCGAGACCTACAAGGAGTACCTGTGAGTGGCTTCCCCGCGCTGACCTCGGGCCACCGGCCGGTCGGCGTGGTGTCGTTCGCCCAACACGACAACGTCCGCCGTGACGGCGAGCACAACGACGTGGAGATGCTGCTGCCGGTGATCGCCGAGGTCTTCGGCAACGTCGGCATCACCAAGGACGACGTGGGGTTCATCTGCTCCGGCTCGACCGACTACCTGGTGGGCGGACCGTTCTCGTTCGTCGGCGCGCTCGACGCCGTCGGGGTGTGGCCACCGCGCGCCGAGTCCCACGTCGAGATGGACGGCGCCTGGGCGCTCTACGAAGCCTGGGTGCTGCTCCAAGAGGGCGAGATCGACTCGGCGCTGGTCTATTCCTTCGGGCGGTCCTCCCCGGGCAATTTGAGCGAGATCCTCGCCCTGCAACTCGACCCGTACTACATGGCTCCTCTCTGGCCCGATCCGTGCTCACTGGCCGCGCTGCAGGCGCAGGCCCTGATCGACACCGGACGGGCCAGCGAAGCGGACTTCGCCGCCGTCGCGGCGCGGGCACGCCGGAGCGCGCTGGGCAACCCCAAGGCCCAATTGGCCTACGACCGCTCGCCCGAGGAGCTCCTGCGCGAGGACTACGAGGTGGCGCCGCTGCGCCGCCACGCGCTGCCGCCGCTGACCGACGGGTGCGCGGCGATTGTGCTGGCCGCCGGCGACCGGGCGTACGAATTGTGCGAGCGCCCGGCGTTCATCACGGGGATCGACCACCGGGTCGAGACCCACGCCCTCGGCGCCCGTGACCTCACACGGTCGGCCTCGACCACGTTGGCCGGCCAGAAGGCCGGTGTCGGCAAGGCGGGAGTCGACGTGGCCGAGCTCCATGCCCCCTTCGCCCACCAGGAGCTGATCCTGGTCGATGCGCTGGGGCTGGCGGACGACGTCGAGGTCTCGCCCTCGGGCGGCGCGCTGGCGGCCAACCCGATCATGTCGGCCGGGCTCATCCGCATCGGCGAGGCATCCACGAGGATCTGGTCGGGCCTGGCCGACCGTGCGGTCGCCCACGCCACTTCGGGCCCGTGCCTGCAACAGAACCTGGTCTGCGTCCTGGAGGGTGTCTGATGTCCGAGCGCTGCGCTGTCATCGGGATCGGCCAGACGGTGGCCAAGTCCAAGCGCGAGGACGTGTCGATCGCTGGTCTCGTGCGCGAGGCCGTCGTTATGGCGGTTGAGGATGCCGGCCTGACCTTCGCCGACATCGACGCCGTGGTCGTGGGCAAGGCACCCGACATGTTCGAAGGCGTCATGATGCCCGAGCTGTATCTCGCCGGCGCGCTCGGCGCCGTCGGGAAGCCGATGATGCGCGTGCACACCGCGGGCTCGGTCGGCGGCTCGACGGCGATCGTCGCCTCGCATCTGGTGGCATCGGGCATCCACGACCGCGTGCTCACCGTGGCCTTCGAGAAGCAGAGCGATTCTGATGCCATGTGGGCCCTCTCGGTGCCTCAGCCGTTCTCAAGCCCGCTGCTGGCCGGAGCGGGCGGCTATTTCGCCCCCATCATCCGGGCCTACATGCACCGCTCGGGCGCTCCCCGCGACGTCGGCATGAAGGTGGCAGTGAAGGACCGCCTGCACGCGCTGAAGAACCCCTACGCGCACCTGCATTTGCCCGACATCTCGTTGCAGATGGTCGAGGACTCGATCATGTTGTGGGACCCGTTGCACTACCTCGAATCCTGCCCGTCGTCGGACGGGGCGGCGGCAATGGTCATCGGCTCGGAGCGGGCGGCGGCGCAGGCGGAGACGGACACGGGCCGGCGCCCGGCCTGGATCCACGGCATGGCGATGCGCTCGGAGCCCACCATGTTCGCCGGCCGGGACCAGGTGAATCCCCAAGCGGGGCGCGATTGCGCGGCCGATCTCTACCGCCAGGCGGGCATCAGCGACCCGCGTGCCGACTTCGACATGGCCGAGGTCTACGTCCCCTTCAGCTGGTATGAGCCCATGTGGCTGGAGAACCTGGGTTTCTGCGCCGAGGGAGACGGGTGGAAATTGACCGAGGCGGGCGCGACATCGCTGATCGACGGGGGCGACATTCCCTGGAACTGCTCCGGCGGGGTCCTCTCCTCCAACCCGATCGGTGCCTCGGGCATGCTCCGCTTCCTCGAGACGGCGCTGCAGATCCGCGGTGAGGCCGGAGAGCACCAGGTGCCCGACGCCCGCCGCGCCCTCGGTCAGGCCTACGGTGGCGGCTCCCAGTTCTTCTCCATGTGGGTGGTCGCGGTCGACAAGCCCTAGCGGCCCGGGAACGGCCGGTATGCTCGGCGGTGCCCAGTAGTCAACCAGGAGGTCATCTGTGAAGGTCGTCGTGGACTTCGACGAGTGTGCCAGCAATGCCGTGTGCATGGGCATCGTGCCCGAGGTCTTCGAGGTTCGTGACGACGGCTACCTCTACATCCTCAACGAGAACCCCCCCGAGGAGTTCCGGGACAGGTTGCGCGAGGCGGTCAACGGCTGCCCGACCGGTGCCATCTCCATTGCCGAGGATGACTAACGCGCCGTCGACCTGAGGGACCGGTGGGGCACCGCGGCGCGGTGCGCCATCGCATGGCATGACTGATCCCACGCCGACCGACGCCCCCCGGGTTCGCTTCGCACCGTCGCCCACCGGCTACTTCCACGTGGGCAGCGCCCGCGCCGCACTGTTCAATTGGCTCTTCGCCCGGCGGCACGGTGGCACGCTCGTGCTGCGCATTGAGGACACCGACGAGGCGCGCAACCGGCCCGAGTGGACCGACGGCATCGTCAGCGCCATGGACTGGCTTGGCATGGCTCCGGACGAAGGCCCGTACTTCCAGTCCGCGCAGGACGCGGCGCACCAGGAAGCCATTGAGACTCTCTGGGAGAGTGGCGCGCTCTACGCGTGCGACTGCACCCGTGAGGAGATCGATGCCCGCGCCAAGGCGCGCGCCGCGGCCGGGGATCCGACGCCGGGGTACGACGGGTATTGCCGCACGCGGGGCTTGGCCCGTGGTGAAGGCCGCAGCCTGCGCTTCCGTACCCCCGATGACGGTGTCACCACGGTGGCGGACCTCGTCAGGGGCGAGGTGGAGTTCCCCAACCGCTCCATAGAGGATTTCATCTGCGTCAAGGGGAACGGCAAGCCACTCTTCGTATTGGCCAATGTGGTCGACGACCGCACCATGGCGATCTCCCATGTGCTGCGGGGTGAGGAGCATCTCCCCAACACTCCCAAGCAGCTCATGCTCTGGCGGGCCATCAACGAGGCCACGGGAGTGGGGACGCCTCCGCCCGCCTACGCGCACCTGCCGCTCCTGGTCAACGAGCAGGGCAAGAAGCTCTCGAAACGGCGTGACCCCGTGGCGGTCGAGATGTACCGCGAGCAGGGGTGCCTGCCCTCGGCCTTCCGCAACTACCTGGCGCTACTGGGTTGGAGTCCCGGCGACGAGGAGATCGTGCCGCTGCAGACATTGATCGACCGCTTCGCGCTCGAGGACGTGCAGCGCTCGCCGGCGTTCTTCGATGTGCAGAAGTTGCGCCACATGAACGGCGTCTACATCCGGGAGCTGCCGACGGCGGAGTTCATCACGCTGTCGATGCCGTGGGTGCATCCGGCGCCGGGGGAGTGGGCGGCCGGTGCATGGCGCGACCCCGACACGGGCGAGGCGGTCACGCCGGGGCCGCGGTGGCCGGCGGCACGCTTCGATCCCGAGGTGTTCGCCCGCATGGCGGCGGTGGTGCAGGAACGGATCTCCACCCTCGGCGAGGTGCCGGCCCTGGTCGACTTCCTCTTTCTCGAGGACCCGCCCATCGACCCCGAAAGCTGGGAGAAGGCCATCGGGCGCGACGAGGTCGCCCCGGCGATCCTGCGCGCTGCCCTGGCGGCGTACGCAACGTGCGACTGGACGCGCGACGAGCTGCACCGGGTGACCGCCGAGCTCGGGGAGGCGCACGGCCGGGCCCTGGGGAAGGCTCAAGCACCCATCCGCGTGGCGGTGACCGGCAAGCGGGTGGGCCCGCCGCTGTTCGAATCGCTCGAGGTCCTCGGCCGCGACGAGACCCGGCGGCGCATCAGCGCGGCCCTGGAACGGCTCCCCGCGGGCGCCTGATGCTCTTCGCGCCAATCCGCCTGGTCCTCAAGGTCATCAGCCTCCTGCTTCTCGCACTCGTGGTCTACCTGGGCGTCAGCCTGGTGCAGGTCTGGTTGACGTCGCGGGCGTACGACCCCCACCCGGCCGGGGCGATCATGGTGATGGGGGCCGCCGAGGACGACGGTGTGCCCACGAACGATCTCCAGGCGCGCCTGAACGAAGCATTGCTCCTCTTCCAGCACAAAGACGCACACCTCATTGTGGTGACCGGCGGCAAGGAGAAGGGGGACGTGTACACCGAATCAGGAGTGGGGGCCACCTATCTCGAGAAACGCGGCGTCCCGCTGGCGGACATTGTGGAGGCTGGGGGCAACAACACGTACGAGAACGTGGCCGATGCCGCTCCATTGCTGAAGGCCCGGAAGGTCGTGACGGTTCTGGTGACCACAGACCCCTTCCACGAGGACCGCTCAATGGCCATTGTCTCCTCGTTCGGGTTCTCCCCATCGCCCACCCCGACCAGGACGTCGCCCATCAAGGGCTGGTCGACGGTGCCCTACTTCCTGAAGGAAGGGGTAGGGGTGGGGTTGGGCCGCATTGTCGGCTTCAACCACCTCGAATGGCTGCATGATGCCTAGAAACCACCGGCGTGCTCCGAATGGCGGCCGTCGTTTTTCCTGGTCCAGCGGGCGCTTCCTGGGCCCTATCGGCTCGGCTAACCTGATCGTCCACCCATTCGGGGGTGGTGTAATCGGCAACACGACNNTTCGAATCCCGTTGGGGCTGCAAAAGAAGTACCAGTTCACACGACTTCGGTGACCGCACCCGTCAGTCACCGCCAGCATTTCATCGGTTGCGGGTGGCCGCCAGACCATGGCGACCTAGGATAGGAACATGGTGTCAGACCGCCTTCCTGCCCACTACCCAGTATTTGACAATGTCGAAGATGAGCGCAAGCACCGCAAACAGCGGCTTGCCGCCGCATTCCGCTTGTTCGGACACTTTGGGTTCGACGAAGGGGTGGCGGGTCACATCACCGCACGAGACCCCGAACAGCTCGACCACTTCTGGGTCAATCCGCTCGGGATGAACTTCAAGCTCATCCGCGTAAGGGATCTGATCCTGGTCAACGACAGTGGTGAGGTCGTCGAAGGCAACTGGCCGCTGAACGCGGCCGCCTTCGCCATCCACTCGCAAGTCCACGCGGCGCGGCCGGACGTGGTCGCGGCTGCGCACGCGCACTCTGTGCACGGCAAGGCGTGGTCGGCCTTGCGCCGCCCGCTCGATCCTCTGACGCAGGACTCATGCGCGTTCTACGGCGATCATGCCGTGTTCGACGACTACACGGGAGTCGTGCTCGACCTCGAAGAGGGCAAGCGCATCGCGCACGCGCTCGGGGGGAACAAGGCCGTCATCCTGTCGAACCACGGGCTACTGACCGTCGGGAAGACCTCGGTCGACGAGGCGGCGTGGTGGTTCATCACTATGGAGCGCACCTGCCAGGCCCAGTTACTTGCGGAAGCGGCAGGCAAGCCCGTCCTCATCGATCCTGATCAAGCGGAGAAAACTGCCCAACAAGTGGGACACCCGCGGTCCGGATGGTTCTCGTTCCAACCGCTCTACGAGTGGATCGTGTCGACCCAACCCGACCTGCTCGAGGAGTGAGCGCGACTCTGTAGCTTGACGAATCGGTTGGGCCGACGGGTGCTGTTCGCTCAAGAGCCCTCGCTCACGCGATCCCAACCGTCGCCAGGCACCTCAACATGGATGATCTCGGGCACCGCGGCCAATAGGCGGGGCATCTCCGACATCGCCCTCTTGAAGTGGGCCGACTCCACGTGCGCCTTTCCTGCCTCAGCATCGCGGAAACCCTCCACAAGTAGCCACAGATTCGGGACATCGGCACTTCGGTACCAATCGAAGAAGAGATTCCCCGGCTCCTGACGCGAGGAAGTCGTGAATTCCTCCACCAGTGACGGCCAGTCGTCGGCGTATTTGGAACGAACCGGTTGTTTGACGACATTGAAGATCATCTAACCTCCTCTACTCCCTCCATAGTCTCTCCGTCGGCATCAGTCCGCAGGTCTCCCGCCGGAGGCGAACTCCAGATGGAGCCGAGTCAGTCCGCGGAGGATGTAGGTCGGCACGTACTGGTACCGGCGGGCCTCGGGGGGTCCATGATGCGTCTCGGAGATCCGGAAATCCGCTATGCGCTCGAGGAGCCTCTCCAGGCTCACCCGGCCCTCGGTGCGGGCCAGGGGCGCGCCCGGGCACACGTGGTTACCGTGGCCGAAGGCGACGTGGTGGCGGGCATTCTTCCGGTCAGGGTCGAAGACGTCGGGCTGCTCGAACTTGCGCGGGTCGCGGTTGGCGGCGGCGTTGAGCACCATGACGGTCGTGCCGGCAGGGATCTCCACGCCGCCCACCGTCGTGGTCCGCCGAGCCAACCGGAAGTCCCCCTTGACCGGGCCCTCGTAGCGCAGCATCTCCTCCACGAAATTGGGGATCCGGTCGCGCTCCTTGCGCAGGTGGGTCTGGAGATCAGGAAGGTCGGCCAGGTATTGCACGGCGGCAGCCAGCAACCGCACGGTGGTCTCCTGGCCAGCGGCGAAGATGTTGGCGGCCACGCGCACCACGTCGATGACCTCGGGGACCGACCCGTCCTTGAAGGTGGCGCTTGCCAGCCCGCTGAGCACGTCATTGCGCGGCTCGCGGCGGCGGTCCTCCACGTACATGGACAATTGCTGGTACAGGAACTCGAGCGGGTTCTGGGCCAGAGTGTCGTCGCCCGTGCTTCCGAGCCCGCTGGTGCGGATCAGGTTCCTGCGGAACAGCTCGTGGTCCTCACGGGGCACCCCAAGGAGATCGGCGATGATGAGCATGGCGAAGGGCGAGGCGTACTCGGTGATGAACTCGCAGGAGCCCTTGTCGACGAACTCGTCGATCTGGCGGTCGGCGTAATCCCACATATACGCCTCGTTCTCCTTGAGGCGCCCCGGCGTGAGGAGCTTCATTAGCAGCCCCCGATGGTCGGTGTGCTTCGGTGGGTCGAAGGTGATCACCTGGTCGCTCATGGGCAGCCCGTCGCGGTACTGCTCAATGAGATCGCTCACGTCATCTCGACCTTCCAGTGGCACCGGGAAGCCGGGGAAGGGCCCCGTCACCGAATTGCAAGATGAGAACTGGGCCGGATCGTGGTACACGGCCAGTGCCTCGTCGTAGCCCGTCACCATCATCACGTCGTGGTGCTGCTCGCGGCGCACCGGGCACCGGCTGCGCATGAAGTCGTAGTACGGGTAGGGGTCGGCGACGAATTCGTCGCCGCGGAAGAAATCGATGGCGTCGTAATCCGTCATGATGTCCCCTGCACGAAGATGGTGGCGAGCCGGTGAGACCGCCACGAGCGGCTCCCGTAACTATACTAACCGTTCGGTACAATGTCGTTCTCAACTTCTGCCAACGCCGAACCCGTGGCCGAGATTGACGTCCTCGTCATCGGTGCCGGCATTACCGGCATCTACCAGCTCTATCGGGCACGGGAAGCCGGGTTCTCGGCGCTCCTGCTCGAGGCAGGTGGTGGAGTCGGCGGCACATGGTACTGGAACCGCTATCCCGGGGCCCGGTTCGACTCCGAGAGCTACACCTACGGTTATCTGTTCTCGAAGGAGTTGTTCGACGAGTGGGAATGGCGGGAGCACTTCGCCGGTCAGCCAGAGACCGAGCGCTACCTCAACCACGTGGTCGACCGATTCGAACTCCGGCACCACATGCGATTCGGCACCACGGTCACCTCGGCCGAGTTCGACGAGGCCACGGGGACGTGGAACGTCGTGGCGAGCGACGGCACCCAGCACCGGGCGCGCTTCCTCATCGCCGCCACGGGCGTCCTCTCGGTGCCGTACTTCCCACACGTACCCGGGCTAGCGGAATTCGTTGGCGAGTCATACCACACCGGTCTGTGGCCGGAGACGCCTGTCGACTTCACCGCCAAACGCGTTGCGGTCATCGGCACCGGATCCAGCGGGGTCCAAATCGTCCCCGCAGTCGCCAACCAGGTCGCGTCGCTGACGGTGTACCAGCGCACCCCCAACTGGTGCACGCCGCTCAACAACGCGCCGATCACGCCCGGCGAGCAGGCGCAGCTGCGGGCCGACTTCGAAGCGATCCGAGATGTTCTGAACACGTCGGTGCACGGGTTCCTCCACCAACCGCACGACGGCGCCGCCTTCGACGACTCGCGGGCAGAACGGAGGGCGTTCTTCGAGAAGATGTGGAACAGCCCCGGTTTCATGAAGCTCACCAGCAACTACACCGACCTGCTGTTCAACGAGGCCGCCAACTCCGAGTGGTGCGAGTTCGTCGCCGGCAAGGTCAGAAGTATCGTCGAGGACCCCGAGATGGCGGAGAAGCTGATCCCGAAAGACCACCGCTTTGGGGAGAAGCGGCCTCCGTTCGTCACCGGCTACTACGAGACATTCAATAAGCCGAACGTCTCGATCGTTGACCTCCAGGCGACGCCGATCGTCCGCGTGACCGAGCGCGGGATCGAAACGACCGACGGTGAGCGGGACTTCGACGTCATCGTGTGGGCGACCGGCTTCGACTTCGGCACCGGGGCGCTACTACGCATGGGCATCCGTGGCCGCGATGGTCTTGCCCTCGCCGACCACTGGGCCGATGGCCCGACGACGTTCCTCGGCGTGCAGACAACCAAATTCCCGAATCTCTTCCTCCCCGGCGGGCCTCACGCTGCAGCCGGCAACAACCCGCGGTACAACGGCGACCAGGTCGACTTCGTCACCGAGACGCTCGTCTACGTCCGCGACCATGGCTACGACGTGATTGAAGTGACACTCGAAGCCGAGGAGCGATGGTGCGAGATGATCGAACGCAACGTGGCCCTCTCCTCCTTCACGGATAAGAGCTACTACTTCGGCACCAACATCCCCGGAAAGCCTCGCCGGTACCTTCTGAACTCCGGCGGACGGCCGAAGCTATTCAAGGAGATCGCCAGGGTTCACGAGACTGACTACAAGGCGTTCAGACTGTCGCAATCGGCGTCGCCGGTGAGCCCACCACGCCAGGCAGCCGCAGCGGGGGAGCGGTAAGGAGGAACCGGCTGCGCTCGTGCTCGCGTAGCCACTTCGCCAACTCGTGCAGGTACCACAGCTCTCCGAGCGGCACGCCGAGCTTGAAGAGGCAAAGGTGGTGGATGGGGAGGAGCGAATGCCGGCTCTCGTCGCGGTCCCTCCCGACCAGACCTTCGACCGCGTAGTTGTCCGCGATCAGCGCGGCTATCTGCGACTCGGTGATCCACTGCAGCAGTGACTCGTCGCGGGCGTCGAGGTACGTGCACGTTGTGAAGAGCTGCTTGGGATCGGGGTTGTGGTCCCATTCGAGGATCTTGGTGGCGAAACCGGTGTGGAACAGGACCATGTCCCCGGGCTCGACGACCACGTGGTCGGCCGCCATGATCTCCTCGAGCGTCTTCCGATCGACGCCGCGCCAATCGTGGCCTAGGTGGTGGGCCAGGTCGATGAGGACCCCGCGGCCCTGCACGCCGTGGAAGGCCATGTGCTCCAGGCCGAGATGGTGCGCGAAGCAGAGGTGCTTACCGCCGTCCCCGGCCGCGTCCACCTTCGGTCCGACCAGGTCGACCCCGGCGCGGTACCCGTTGTAATAGACGGCCTCCTCGATCCCGTCATCGTCGGCGTCGAACTCGGCGCCGGCGTGGGCGAAGGAGTCCCACTGCGTCGAGTACTGGAGGAAGAGCGTCACCATGTCGTCGTTCCAGACGTCGACGTGCTTGGGGTTCCCCCATTTCTCCATCTGGCTCTGATGGACGTTGTAGAAGGTGTCCACGTTGCCTTCCATGTCCTCGGTCGGTGCGAGGACCGGAGGGCGGCGCCGCTGGTTCAGGGCCGTGCCACCCGGATAGTCGAGCGGCAGGCTGAGACAGAACGTGATGCCGGCCTCCACCTCCTGCACCCCCTGGAGGACCTTCTCGGGGGTGAGCAGATTGATGCGGCCGAGCTCGTCGTCCTCACCCCAATCGCCCCAATTCGACCCCGGCGGGCGTTGCTTCCATCGCTTGGTCACCGCGTCTGCTCCTTCCGGTCGCGCCGATGCAGCATAGGCATGGACGACTACGCTACGAGTTCCGGGTAGCACTGCGCGACGAGCATCCGGCAGCCCTCGCGCCAGGTGACCTCACAGTGCCCGAGCACTTCGTGCCTGAAGGTGGTGTCGGCCACCAGTGAGCACCACGCCGCGTTCGTGTACTCGAAGGACGGCTCCCTGCCGATCAGCTCCCCCATGTACATGCAGTACTCCTCGACGGTGACGACGTCGTCTCCGCACCAATTCACCACCAACGGTGGCACGCGGCCGGCCTCCAACGCAGCCACGCCCAGTCGGGCGCAATCCGGTTCGAAAATCGGTCGCGTGTAGTTTGGAGAATCGGGATGGAGCCGGATCGGCTTTCCCTGGACGATGCGGTCGAGACGATTTCGCACTGGACCGCCGTCCACTCCCGACGCGCTCCCCACGCGGATGATGGTCGCCTTGATGTCGAGGCTGCGCGAAAGGTAGCTGATGACTGCCTCGTTCGCCACCTTGGTGAAGGAGTACGCACTCGTGGTGTGAATGCCGAACGAATGTGACTCGGTCACCGGCGTCTCGTCACCGGGCGGGTCGTACACCGAGATGGTGGAAGCGAAGAGGAAGCCCTTGGCTGATCGGCAGTGCGCCATCAACCGCCCGGTGGCGTCGGCGTACGCATCGAACGAGCTCGGCCATCCATTTCTGGACGGGACGTCGGATCGACCCGTCGCACTCCGGGTCAAGGGCAGTGCGCTGTGGAACACGTAGTCGAAGTCGTCGGGGAGATCGTCGAAGGACTCGAATAGGTCGTGCCGTATGCACGTGACGCCGCTCGACTCCAGCTTCTTCTGCGCCCCGGGCTTCGAGAAGCGGGCCATGGCGAACACGTCGTTGTCGGGGGCGAGCAACCGCAGGGCAGGAGCGCTCACCGGCCCTTGCCCGCCCACGAACAACACCTTCTGCCCCTGCACAGCCGGCGTCTTCGCGCTCAGAAGCCGAGGTCGAGGACCGGCTTGTCGAACGGCGCCACGTTGACCACGTGCAAGGCCGGGAGCAGCCGCTCGTAGGGTAGGCCGGCGAGGAAGCCGTCGACGGTCCGCTGGAGGTTGGAGATGTGGCCCTCGAGCCGCTCGTTGAGGCGCATGTACTCGAAGCCGTTCGCGTGGAGGCCCTTCTGCTGTCTCGGGATGTTCGAGAAGTCCTGCGCCGGGATCGGCGGCCATCGTGGGTCATCGCACTCCCATACTTCGGGCGGCGTGGGTGTCACCGGCTCCTCGCCCTCTCCGAACCGCGCGAGCGACCAGATCTCCATGAGGGTCTCTTCCGGTCCCAACGGCCGGAAGCGGTACGAGGAGGCGCCGCTGTACATCGGCAGCACGAAGTAGTGCGGGAAGCACGGATAGAAGGTCTCGTTGAACCCGTGCTCGTCGAGTTCGTTGATGTCGGGGATGTCAGCGCGCCGCTCCCGGTGCCAGCGCATCACGGCGTCGTTGAGCGCGCGGTTCCACGTCGAGATGGCGAGTTCCGGGTCGGCGGGCAGCTCCATGCCGCGTAGGCCCTCGGCGACGCGAACGTCGTTCGCGTGGACCATTCCGTCCATGCCATCGCTCATCGCTTGGAGGTATTCGATCTCCGCATTTATGAAGGCACGCGGATCGAACGGCGCGCCGGGGCGCAGCGAGTACCGCATGCCGGGGATGTCGAGCTGGGGGTGCGTCACCACCACGTGGTACATCTCGACGAACGCCTCGATCGCAAGCTTCCAATTCACCGGGAGACGGGCTGCGTACCACTTCTCGGCCCGCAGCGATTCCACTTTCCAGGCCTCGAGGATGGTGGCGGCCGGCTCCATGCATTCCCTCACGGGAGGCGCGTCGTTGTCGAAGTTGATCCACGCGCACCCACCCCACACCTCACACCGCACCGGAACGAGGTCGACGTCGCCCGGTTCCACGTTGTGCGGCGCGAACGACTTACGCCGCGGGATGCCACTGTTCGCGCCGTCGAGGCCGTAGCACCATCCATGGAACGGACATTTGAACCCGCTCTCGCACGTCCCTCGACCCTGGACGATCCTGACGCCGCGATGGCGGCAGGCGTTCTCGAACGCCCGCACCCCCATGTCGTCAGTTCTGAGCACGACGACGGACTGGTCGAGGATCTCGTACTCGACAAAGTCGTGAGGTCGCGGGATCTCCTCGAGCCGGCACGCCATCTGCCAGACCCTCGGCCACAGCCGATCGACCTCCAACCTGTAGAAGTCGGGGTCGAAGTAGCGCTCCTTGGGAACCCGGTCCGGCAGCGTCGGATCCATCGCGTAGGGCACCGGCAGTGCCGACCGCTTCTGGTCCACGATCGCCATGGTGCGCCTCCCTTCCTGCCTCCCGGAGGGCGTTCCTCGCGAGAAGGCACACGAACCGGTACCAATCCCCTTGGCGTTGCATGTACCGACCGGTTGGCCTAGGCTCGAAACTATAGTTCGCGTGGACCGCGAAGAACGTTTCCGCCTCCGAGGGAGGGCACACATGATCACAGAGGATTTCGTCGTCTCGGGCGATGGGCACCTCCTCGAGCCCACCGACCTCTTCCGTACCCGCCTCCCGAAACACTTGCGGGACCGGGCCGTGTGGGAAGAGGACTTCGAGGTCGAGCCTCTCGAAGAGGGTGGCGCCCGGGTCTTCCGGCGGCTGCACACTCCCGGGTTCGAGGGCTGGACGATCTCCCGGTACCGCCAGACCGGTGGGCGGATGCCGGAAGGTGACCCGGAAATGATCCTCGAGGACATGGACCTCGACGGGGTCGACGCCCAGGTGTTGCACCCGAACCTGTCGCTGTTCGGGCTCTATTCCGACGACCACGAGCTTTCGATGGCCCACGCTCGGGTCTACAACGACTACGTCATCGAACGGTTCACGCCGTACTTCTCGCGTCTGGCCCCCACTGCTCCCGTTCCGATCACCGACATTGACGAAGCCGTCGCCGAGATCGAGAGTGTCGCCGCCGCCGGTTTCCGCGCCGTCCTCCTGCCGGCGACGCCGCCGAAGCCGTACTACTCGCGGGACTTCGACCCAGTGTGGGCGGCACTCCAGGCCAATGGCGTGCACGCGTTCTTCCACACGCAGACTGGCGGCGTGAAGGTCAATGACCCGGCCTCCTCCACGCTCAAGGTGGTCATGGAGTCGGCGGCGCAGGTCAATCACCCGATGACGGAGGTATCGGCAGCGAAGCGGATGGTCATCCAGGCGGTGTACGCCGGGCTCGTCCCCGGGAAGCTCATGTGCGAGCTGATCGGAGGCGGCGTCGCTGAGCGCTACCCCGACCTCCACTTCTCGCTGATTGAGTTCAACGCCCACTGGTTGGCGTCGTTGGTCGGCGGCATGGACAAGTGCTGGGTGACCGGCATCGGCCAGGATCCCGACTGGTGGATCGGGACGTGGGACGAGACTCGCCCGCCCAACGACCAGCCCAACATGGCCCAGCTGTTCCGCTTGAACGAGAAGTGGCTGTACCCGCTGATGCCGAGCGAGTACGTGAAGCGGCAGTTCCACGTCCAGTTCCAGGACGATCCGGTGGCCCTCGCCTGCCGGTATATCACGGGGGTGTCGACCATCGTGTGGGGCAACGACTATCCGCATGCCGAAGGGACGTTCCGCGGGAGCCGGGAGCTTATCGCGACGCAATTCGCCGGCGTTCCGGCGGAGGAACGGGCCGCCATTCTCGGCGGCACATTGGCTGGGCTCCTGGGCTTCGAAGCCTCGGTAGCCGCCTGACCGCATCAGCGCCCGAAGGCACCACCTACAGAAGGTATCCCCTAACAATGCAATCCCCAAGTGGGAAGCGTGGAGATAAGTGCCGTACCAAGCGGGTTAAGAGCTCATTCGCCACGTACGGTGAAACCAATGCCTGCCTCGCCGCGAATCTCATGATCAAGGGCTTGCTGATGTCCGGAACCAACCCCACCCGGGCAGCGGCCATCAAGGACCTCCGCGGCATCAAACTGATAGCGAGCGAGTGGCGCAGTTTACGAGGTACGTAAGGCGATGTGTGAAGTCTGTGCCAACTCGTCTTGGAGCGCTTTCTAGACCTCGACGTTCACGAAAGGGACGATCGGGCGGACCTAGCCGTTTTCTGCCTCTCACATGAGGACTGCATTGTCCATCCATTTGACCATCTATTCGCTGATACTGGGTTGGTCTAGGTGGACAGGCTGGATCGGCCGAGCTACCTGAGCTGGTTAAACGCGATCGGGCCGAACTCAGTGGACGTTCCTGCTCGCTTTCTCAAGGTGGCGACACGGGTTCGAATCCCGTTGGGGCTGCTTCATTCTGGCTGGTCAGAGAGTTCTACTTCGTAGCTCGATTCCACTTTGTCCATCCATTTGACCGTCTTGCCAGGCAGTCGATTAGAGAAGGCGTGCGAAGAGTCGCTGATGACATAGGCCGTGCCGATCTCGATGTCTCCATCTATAAAGAGTGGAGACAGATGGGACAGCCAGTGGCTCGACGATCCGGACGACGCGTCGGCCAGGGGCGGGATCTTGTGCTCCTCAGTCCCCTCCCACCGCGGGCACCGCGAGTAGGGACCGCGCGGCGCGCTTGGCGTTAGCAAGGTGATTCACCTGCCCGCTCACGCGGCGAGCAGCAATGCGCCTTCGATGAGGGCCAGAGCCGCCGAGGCCGTCTCTGCGACCGAGTTCTCTGGCCATCCGTCAGCCCGAAGCCGTGCGGCGATGAGGCCTTCCCATTGGTCGAAGCACCGCGCCGCGGCGGCGCGTAGGCGTGGGCTGATAATGGGCGATTCGAGTGCCGTCGGCGCGATCGGGCAGCCCGGGCACAGATCCCCAGCGACCGGTCCCTCGGCGATTTCGCGGGACCGGATCACGCCGAGTGCCGCGTTGGGCGCCCCGTCCAATGCTTCCCTGAGGGCGTCAGAGACGGCTTCGCCGGAAGCCTCGAGGGCGGCCTCGGCAAGTTCTTCCATGCCTCCGGGAAAGTGGTGGTACAGCGACCCGTTGGAGACGTTGACGTCTGATGAAACTTGTAGTTCGCGATCTTCTCAGCGACCACCTGTGCTTGTTCAACGGAAAGTAGGTGAGTCGTCGTAAGGAGAGGTTGCCATTTCTTGGCGTCACCTCCGTGCACGATGCGGACATCGCCAATTCTCCGGACTACGTCCGCGGGGCGATTTCACCAGTCAACCCCAGAACACAACAACGGGTCGTATTGTCTCGGCGGACCCGTAGTCGAGGAGTTATGCGGCCTTCACGGTGATTCCCCCCAAGGATCTCTACGGCTGCCCTGCTCAAGAGGGTTGGCAGACAGCTGCGTCATCGTATAATACCGAACGATCGGTATTTGTCTATCTCTGGACAATGGTGTTCGATCGGATTCCGACAAGAAAAGGGGGGTGTATGACCCACCAAGGCGTCGATCATGAGTGAGTCAACCGTGTCCTACAACCCGTTCCAGCCCGGGTTCGCCGAGGACCCGTACCCCCACTACCAGGAGATGCGGCGGGCCGATCCGGTGCACCAGAGTCCTATGGGGGTCTGGGTGCTCTTCCGCCACCAAGATGTGTTCCGCCTGCTCCGGGACCCAACACTCAGCGTCGAGGACCGCAACGCCCACAGCACGCCGATGACGGAACTGATGCGCGAGGCCGTAGGCGACGAAGCAGATGTCGGCATCGCCACGATGCTCAGCCGTGACCCACCCGACCACACTCGCCTGCGACGGCTTGTTTCAAAGGCGTTCACACCTCGCACGGTGGAGCAGCTGCGCCCCCGCATTGAGCACCTGGTGGACGCCGCGCTCGATCAAGCCAGCGAAGCAGAGTGGAACGTGATCGACCTGCTGGCTTTTCCCTTGCCATTTCATGTCATCAGCGAACTGCTCGGCACTCCTCAGACCGACACCGTTCAGCTACGACAGTGGTCGGGAACCCTTGTTCGCAGCCTGGAGCCGGTGTATGACCCTGAACTGCTCAAGGCCATCGCCGAGGCGGGTCAGAACATCTTTGGTCTGATACTCGAGATTATTGAATGGAAGCGGAAGAACCCAGCGGATGACCTGCTGTCAGGCCTCATTGCTGCTGAGCACGAGGGCGACACGCTGTCTGCGGACGAGCTCGCCGCTCAGGTGGTCCTGCTGTACTTGGCGGGGCACGAGACCACGGTCAACCTGATCGGCAACGGCACGCTGGCCTTGCTGCGCCATCGGTCGCAGTTCGATCGGTTACGCGACGAGCCTGGCATTGCGGACAACGCCGTGGAAGAGCTCCTGCGCTACGACAGCCCGGTACAGATGACGAGACGCATATTTCTGAGCCCACTCGAGGTCGACGGGAAGCACATCGAAGCGGGGGCTGTGGCGATCCTCGGCCTCGGTGCCTCCAACCGTGACCCAGACCAATGGGGTGCCAATGCCGACGACCTCGATCTCACCCGCCCAGGGGCCTCCCAACACGTCTCGTTCGGCGGCGGTCACCACTACTGTCTGGGGTCTCACTTGGCCCGGCTGGAGGGCTCGGTCGCTTTAACCAAGCTGGTCCGGCGTTTCCCAAACTTGGACCTCGCTGGCGATCCGGTATGGAACGGCCGGATCAACCTGCGAGGCCTGTCGAAGCTGTCGGTCACGATCGGCCAGAGAGCCAGATGAGGGCGCAATGCGTTTCGGCATCCTCTACGAGCACCAGACGGGTCGTATATGGGAGGAAGGCGCAGAAGAGAAGCTCTTCCACGACGCTCTCGAGCAGATCGAGCTGGCGGACCAGATCGGCATACAGCACGTCTGGGAGGTGGAGCACCACTACCTCGAGGAGCACTCGCACTCATCGCGACCCGAGGTCCTTCTTGCCGCAGCCAGCCAGCGAACCAGCCGAATGAGGCTGGGCCACGGATGAATTGAAGATGGGTCGCAGACCAGGTGTCAGTCCCGAAGAGACCCGATCCGAACTTCTCTCTGCAGCGGCGCGTGTCTTTGCACGGTGCGGTTACGAAGGCGCGAGCATCGCTGACATAACCCAAGAAGCGGGCCTAAGCCGCGGCGCCGTCTACAGCATTTTCGACTCGAAGGCCATGCTCTTCGCCGCGGTCTTGCGGCGAGATGGGATTCAACAACTTGAACGCCTGATGAACAGGAACAGCATCGAAGGGATTGCCCAACTCGCCACTTTCATCGGATCCTCCTTCGATCACCGGTCGAAGGAGGAGGTTGACCTGCTCGTCGAGGCGATCGTCAGTTCCAAACGAGATCCTGATGTGGCGGCCGAGGTCGCGCAATGGTTTATCGACAGCGAGCGTCGAGTGACCGAACTCGCCGAAATTGCGCAGGCACACGGAGAGATCGAGAGTTCCATTGGGGCCGCCACCTTCGCTCGTTATGCCACCATGCTGTCCCTCGGATCACTCCTAGTCAGTGCGATGGACCTTCCCGCTATCGACCACAAGGAATGGGAAGCGCTGATCACGCACGTTGTCGAAAGTATTCGCAAGTTCGGAGACTCGTCGACGAAGGAGTAACTGGGCCAGCCCAGTGGGCGTTCAGCGTTCAACGTACGAGCTCATCGGACACTTAACCGGCGCGGGTCCAACGTGCGAGGCGGCGTTGTCGATTCAGCGCGTCGAGGAGCTGGAGCGACAGGGAAAGGTCAAGGTGACCAGAGCGGCTTGATTAGCTACTTCCCCCTGAAAAAGTAGATGTGAAAAAAGCCCGTGACCAGCGCGTTCGCAATGCGAGGGTGCTCGCGTTTTAGCCCGAATGAAGCAACGATGGCTCCGTCCCCTCTTTTGCCCAAGGAGAACGGAGCCATCGTGTTGCGCACCAAGGTAGACCCTCAGCCCACCCTTTGGGAAGCCATTCTCCCGCCCGAGTTCTCAA